>NZ_MOMD01000005.1:0-229946 GCF_001983015.1 Frankia sp. CcI156 | reverse complement strand
GCTCAGTCTCCTCGACGCTGTTCCGGATGCTTCCCAGAACCTGGACGCCTCGGAAGTGGTCGTGCTGCCCGTGAGCATCGAGATCCGTGACACGACGTGCCGCCCCGCGAGCGGAACAACATAACTCATGCTGATTTTCGCATCACTGACACCCGAGGCAGCTATCAAGGGAAACCTTACGACGCCATTACATCGGCGCGGTTGATCGTCCTTGCTACCCGGCCGTAGCCATACGTTCACCTGTCACGGATTCCCACTGTGCCATGGGTGGGCATCCGTGGCCTCGATACCTGCGCGCTCGTCAACGTCCGACGACCCGCCGCAGCACGGCCTCGGCCGGGGGCCGACGTCGCGACGGATGGTCGCGACGGACAAGTGTGGCGGGTTGGGCGCGGTCTGGAGACCGTCAACCGTGCCTAGTACTCCAGTGACAGTGGCCGATGTGTGGTCTCTGTGTGGGGTGGCGGCGTGGCGTCCGAACGGGGGTGGCCACCCTGTGATCCTCCGTAGTTTGTGAGAACCAACAAAGAATCCGCGGTGGCCGCGGCGCGGAGTGTATCCGGGTCGGACGTGGCGGTGTGGGAGGCCGGYTTGGACCGAGGACCGGGATCGGTGCGCCGCSGCGGGGGTGCCCCGACGGCGGGGTTCGCGACGAAACCACTGCTGGCCCTGGACATGATCCGCCGGTTCTGGCTGGCTCATCGGGAGCTGGGCTGGGTCGCCGGTGACGAGGTGTACGGCGCGAACGCCGAGCTGCGGGACTGGTTGGAGGAGCAGATGATTCCGTTCAGTTCCAACGAAATCCGGCACGTCCTCGCCCTGTTCGGACAGGCTGCTATCCCAGCAGCGATGATCACATGGTGGTCGGACTGGCGTCGTCGCCACCAGGCACGCGCCCGCCTCTACCACTTCCAAACCCGGATCCGAGCCAACCAGTCGGCCGTCGCCCGTGCCGCGACCACGTAAGGATCACTGTCACTGGAGTACGAGATGCCTGGCATGCCGAGGAGTTCCTCGCCCGCCGCCGCGCCGTCACCGACACCGACCTTCCGCTGCTAGATCGAGTCGCCGCGACGCTGATCCTGCTCTACTCCTACGCCTTGTCCGGTGGCCCCTGACAACCCCCGTGTCACAGCGTCGCTCCTGACAACAAGGAGCCCYTCGGCGTGACGCACCGTGACAGCTAACCCAAGAAGCGCTCGACTACAGACCACCCGATCAACGGTCGCTGCCAGTGTGGTCCCCCACGGACAGCCTCAACCCGGCGATGATCTGCGCCAGGTCGTCGAGGGACGCCACCGCGCACCGCGCCATCGGGCTAGCGGAGCGCTGCGAGTGGCTCCGGGGCATCCGGCCACGGAGCCTCTGGGAAAACCTGTTGGCGGATCACGGTGACCACTGCTAGCTTGCCGGAGGCCGTGCGAAAGAACGAGGAGGTGGTACCCGTGAACGCAGTATCGACATGGGTGCTCCCCTCCGGGGTCACGGTCGGGCGATAGGTCGTCCGGGAGCGCCGTTCACAARCACTCCCGAAAGGCACGACCATGCGATTCACGTCTGAACAGCGCCTCGACGACGGTGTCCTCGAACGCGCATTCACCCTCGGCGAGATCCCCGGCATCCTGTGGACTCCCGCATCCGCATCCGCACCGGCCCCGCTGATCCTGCTCGGTCACCCCGGCGGACTGCACAAGATGTACCCCCGACTGGTGGCCCGGGCCCGGCGCTCCGCGGCGGACGGCTTCGCCGCGGCCACCATCGAGCTCCCCGGAAGCGGTGACCGGCCCCGTTCCGCCACCGCTGAGCAGGCCCGCGTCGACCTGCACCGGGCGCTGAAGGCCGGCGAGCCGGTCGACGAGGAGATCGTGGACCGGCTCGTCCTCCCGCTGGTCGAAAAGGCGGTCCCGGAATGGCAGGCCGCCCTGGACGCCTTCCTTTCGCTGCCCGAGATCGGCGGCCCGGTCGGGTACTCGGGGGGAGTGATCGCCATCGGGATCCGGCTGGCGGTGGTCGAGCCGCGCATCTCGGCCGCCGTTCTGTTCGYCGGGAGTTTCGTGCCCCACACCATGTTCGAGGAGGCCCGCCAGGTCACCATTCCGCTGCACGTCCTGCTGCAGTGGGACGACGAAGGAAACGACCGGCAGCTGGCCCTGGACCTGTTCGACGCCTTCGGCTCCAAGGAGAAGACGCTGCACGCCAATCTGGGCGGGCACACCGGCGTCCCGCAGTTCGCGGGGGACGCTGCGGCCCGGTTCTTCACCCGGCACCTGACGTGAGGCCCGGCCGTCCGGCCGGCAACAGACGATAGGAGCTGTCGGCCAGGATGCCGCTCATCGAGGACAGGTCCCGGCCCTCCTCGATGAGCGGTGGCCAGCAGATGCACGACCGCGCGGATATGCCCAACCTGCGTTGATCCCGAGCTACTCCCGGCGCCGCGGGCCGGACAGCACCTCGGTGGCCTGGTGCACGGCGGCCAGGCCCGGCTTGACGTAGCGCTGCACGCTGCGCAGCGACTTGTGCCCGGCCTTGTCCATGATCAAGTTGGCGGAGATGTTGGCGTCCCCGAGGTGGGTCGCTGAATCCTCGATGTTGAGGTGGAATTGCCAGCCGTGGACAGCGAGCGGCTGACCGACCGTATTTCGATCGGTGTGCTCGCCAGAATCGTTCCCCGGGATCTCGTCGATGAAGCGCTGGTGGAGACGAAACGGCAGGAACGGCGTACCAGGCTGCTGCCAGCCCGGGTCATGGTGTACTTCACGATTCGGGGTGGTCGGGGTGGTCCTCGATGAGTGGGTGGGGCCGGCCCTTCTGCCGTCACTGGACGTGCCGACCATCCTTGCGCGTCAGCTCGCCGAGCGGCTCGCCCCGGGCAACCGCCCGCGGCGCACCGCCGCTGCGTACCCCGGCCCCACCATCGACGCCGAAGGCGAGGACAACCCACTGCCGAACCCGTTCGCACTGGTCCTGGATCCATCGCGCACGGACGGTATTCGCATCCCGACCTTCGTCGGGAAGGCCCACGGCGACCTGCACATCGAGAACATCCTGATCCCGTCCTCACTGCGCAACGTCGACACGACGTATCAGCTGATCGACCTGTCGCGGTACGCGGCCGACGCCGTGCTCACCCGGGATCCCGTCCATCTGGTCCTGCACATCCTTGCCCGGAGACTGTCGGAGCTGTCCGCGGCGCAACGCACCGCCGTCATCGATCTGCTGCTCGACCCGGAGCAGGACGGAGACCTCGTGCCGCGGTGGCTGTTCCTGCTCATCGACCGGGTCCGATCGGCGGCGAAGGACTGGGCACGCCGGGCCGGTCTGGTCGACCTGTGGCGCGACCAGATCCCGCTGTCCCTGCTGGCCGTCGCCCTGACCTGCCTCGGACGGACATCCACCCGGCCGGGGACCGACGCAACCCGGGCGAGCGGCCCTGGACGCGGATGACCCGACCGGGTCCGCGTGCAGACTCGTCACCGTCCTGGTCGAGGCCTGTGCCGTGCCGGCCGCATTCGATCAGGCCTCCTCGGCCCACCTCGACCTGTCCAACCTGGCCGAGGCCGATGCCCGCAAGACGCTCCTGCGGCGGCTGGCTGGGCGCTGAGAGAAGGATTGACGTTTCCGGCCTGCACTGACTCCGGCGACCGACCCAGGGTGGCCGCCGCGGACAACGGAAAGGACAACGGAAAGTTGTGGAGGGTTGAGCACGGTCCGACGGCGTCAAACCATGCTCAACCCTCCACATTTCGCCGGCCCGCCGGAGCGACTGCTCCGGATTCGGGGTCGGGGTCGGCCGGGCCCGCCACGGACATCACCACCAGCAGCTGGTCCAGGGCGACGAGGTCGCCGGGCCGGACGAGTACTTCCTTGACGATCCCGGCGCCCGTCGCCGAGACGGTGTGCTCCATCTTCATGGCCTCGACGACGGCCAGCGACTGCCCGTCCGCCACGGTCATCCCCGGTTCGACCAACACCGCGGTCACCGTGCCCGGCATGGGGCTACGCGCCTGCCCGCCGGGCACCGGCCCGGCCCCGGTGCCCGCCACCGGAATCACCTCGGCCAGGCCCCACGCCCCACCGTCGCGGCCAAGCCAGAGGATCCCGTCGGCGGGCTCCCACGCGTAGGCCCACCGGGTGGTGACCGCACCGATCGTGACGAGCAGCTCGTCGCCGAGCTGACTGACCGATGCGGCGACCGGCGGCCCGTCGGCGATCCGGACCCGGGCCGCGTCGGGGGTGCCGCGCGCCGCGACCCGCAGCGTTGACACCGTCCGCTCCCCGCGTCCCGGCTCCACCCCATCCCCGTGGCCGTTACCATCCCCGTGGATGTTCCCATCCCCGTGGATGTTCCCGGCCCCGCCCTCAACCCCGGCCCCGATCTCGGGTGGCGCGCTGCCACCAGGTTCGGCGCCGTCGGGGCCGCCGGACGGTACTGYCCCACCGGGCAGGGCGACCTCCCAGGTCAGCCACGCGGGCTCACCGGGCCGCCATCCGGAGGGGATGTCCCACGGGTCGACCACCGGACCGGCCGGTTGCAACGTCAGCAGCCTGGCCAGGGCGTATCCGAGGAACGCCTCGCCGGGCAGATCGTCCTGGGTGAGGGCGGCGAGATCACGTTCGACGAGACCGGTGTCGAGCCGCCCGGCGACGACGTCCGGATGGGCGAGCAGCGAGCGCAGGAAGCCGATGTTGGTCGTCACCCCGAGCAGGACCGTGCCGGCGAGCGCGGTGTCGAGGCGGGCGATCGCGGCGGCGCGGTCCGCGCCCCAGGCGATCACCTTGGCCAGCATAGGATCATACGTGGTGCTCACGATGTCCCCGGCCCCGATGCCGGCGTCGACGCGGATGGCCGGCCCGGCCGGTTCCCGGAAAGTCAGCACCCTACCGCCGGTCGGCAGGAATCCCCGCCCGGGGTCCTCGGCGTAGATCCGCGCCTCCACCGCGTGCCCGGTTAGGCGGATGTCGGCCTGACCGAAGCGCAACGGCTCCCCGGCCGCGATCCGGATCTGCTCGGCGACCAGGTCCACCCCCGTCACCAGCTCGGTGACCGGATGCTCGACCTGGAGCCGGGTGTTCATCTCCATGAAGTAAAACTCATCCGGCGCGTCGGCGGACAGGATGAACTCGACCGTGCCCGCTCCGACGTAGCCGACGGCGCTGGCGACGGCGACCGCCGCCCCCCCGAGCCGCTCCCTGGTCCGCGCGTCGAGCGCCGGCGCCGGCGCCTCTTCAACAATCTTCTGGTAGCGCCGTTGCAGGCTGCACTCCCGCTCACCCAGGTGGAGCACGCTGCCGTGCTCGTCGGCGAGGATCTGGACCTCGACGTGGCGGGGACGGGTGATGAACCGCTCCACGTACAGGGTGTCGTCCCCGAAGCCGGCGGCGGCCTCCCGGCGGGCCGACGCGATCGCCTCCGGCAGTCGGGCGGGCTCGCGGACGATGCGCATCCCCTTGCCACCACCCCCTGCCGAGGGTTTGAGCAGCACCGGATAGCCGATCTGACCGGCGGCCTCGGCGATCGCGGCATCGCTCATGCCCGGCGCCGACCGGCCCGGCACGACCGGCACCCMCACCTCCGCCACCGTCCGCCGCGCGGTGATCTTGTCGCCCATCACCTGCACCGCGGCAAGCGACGGTCCGATGAAGAGCACTCCGGCCGTCTCACAGGCCTGTACGAAGGCCGCGTTCTCGGCGAGGAAGCCATAACCGGGATGGACGGCCTCCGCCCCGGATACCCTCGCCGCCTCCAGCACGGCCTCGATGCTGAGGTAGCTCTCCTTCGCGGGCGYCGGGCCCAGCCGCACCGCGACATCCGCCTCCCGGACGTGCCGCGCCCCAGCGTCGGCGTCTGAGTAGACGGCGACGGACCGGATACCGAGATCGCGCAGTGTGCGGATCACCCGGACGGCGATTTCACCCCGGTTCGCGACGAGCACCGACGAGAACGTCAGACCCGACGTTCCCGGTGCCCTCGGCGGCACGACGCCCGCCGGCCGGGCCGGCGTGGARTGGCCATCCGGACCGTGGCCGGCACCGCCGCCGTGACCGGCGGAACCGGCGGAACCCGCGATGCCGGGATCGCCGCCTGCGTGATTCGTGGCGGACAGATCAGCCGTGGACACCCTTGATCCTCACGATTGGTTTCCTCACATCGGATGTTTCCGCACGCCAGGATGTCCCCCTCACATCCGGAAGACGCCGTAGCCCACCGGTTCCAGCGGAGCGTTCGCCGCCACCGACAGGCCCAGGCCCAGCACCATACGGGTGTCGGCCGGATCGATGACACMGTCGTCCCACAGCCGAGCGGTCGAATAGTACGGGCTGCCCTGCTCCGCGTACCGATTCAGGATCGGCGCCCGGAAGGCGACCTCGTCGGCCTCGCTCCAGGCGACCCCCGCGGCTTCCATCTGGTCCCGGCGCACGGTCGCCAGCACCGCCGCCGCCTGCTCCCCGCCCATCACCGAGACGCAGGCATTCGGCCACATCCACAGAAAGTGGGGCGAGAATGYCCGGCCGCACATCGAGTAGTTACCCGCGCCGAACGAACCGCCGATCACCACGGTGAACTTCGGCACCCGGGCACAGGCAACCGCGTTAACCATCTTCGCGCCATGCTTCGCGATGCCGCCGGCCTCGTACTCCCGACCCACCATGAAACCGGTGATGTTCTGCAGGAACACCAACGGGATACCGCGCTGATCGCAGAGCTCGATGAAATGGGTGCCCTTCAGCGCCGACTCGCCGAAGAGCACCCCGTTGTTCGCGACGATCCCCACGGGATGGCCATGGAGGCGGGCGGTCCCAGTGACCAGCGTCGTTCCGTACTCCTTCTTGAACTCCGCGAAACGGCTGCCGTCAACGATGCGCGCGATCACCTCTCGCACGTCATAGGGGGTACGCCCGTCCGTCGGTACCGCGGCGTACAGCCCGGCCGGGTCGACCGTCGGTGCCTCGGTCGGCTCCAGTTCCCACGGCCGCGGCCCGCGCGGCGCGAGGCCCGCGACGATGGAGCGCACAATCCGCAGCGCATGGGCGTCGTCCTCGGCCAGGTGGTCGGTCACCCCGGAGGTGCGGGAGTGCAGCAGCCCGCCGCCGAGATCCTCGGCCGACACCACCTCGCCGGTCGCGGCCTTCACGAGCGGCGGACCACCGAGGAAGATCGTCCCCTGATTCCTGACTATCACCGCCTCGTCGGCCATCGCGGGAACGTACGCGCCGCCCGCCGTGCACGAACCGAGCACCGCCGCKATCTGGGAGATTCCCAGCGAGGACATCCGGGCCTGGTTGAAGAAGATCCGCCCGAAATGCTCCMGATCCGGGAAGACCTGGTCCTGCAGCGGAAGAAACGCTCCCCCAGAGTCGACCAGATAGACACAGGGCAGCCGATTCTGTAGCGCCACCTCCTGGGCGCGCAGATGCTTCTTCACGGTCAACGGATAGTAGGTGCCACCCTTGACCGTGGCATCGTTGGCGACTACCATGCATTCCCGACCCGAGATCCGGCCAATGCCGGTGATGATGCCCGCCCCCGGAACCGGATCCTCGTAAAAGCCGTTCGCGGCGAGCGGGGAGAGCTCCAGAAAAGGACTCCCCCGGTCGAGCAGCGTGTCGACCCGGTCGCGGGGCAGGAGTTTGCCGCGAGCCACGTGGCGGGACCGCGCCTGCTCCGACCCGCCGACCGCCGCCACCGCCAACCGCTCCTGGAGATCGGTCACAGCGTGCCAATGCCTCTCGGCATTGCGCCGTCCCTGTTCA
Source organism: Frankia sp. CcI156 (assembly GCF_001983015.1). Lineage (NCBI taxonomy): Bacteria > Bacillati > Actinomycetota > Actinomycetes > Frankiales > Frankiaceae > Frankia > Frankia sp. CcI156. Next base: position 222,194 of record NZ_MOMD01000005.1, on the reverse strand, counting down.
CCCGCGGCATCGACCCGACTGGTCAGGACCGGCATGGCCGAGGACCGCCGGACCTCGTCGGACCGCCGACCCGCGATGGTTCCGGCGCGTGCTGYGCTCACAGTCACCCCCACGAGTGGACGTCGGGCCCCGAAACAACGCCCCCAAGTTAACGACCGCTAACCTCGTCGTCAAGGCAGACGGCGGCGGGGACCGTCGGGCAGACGGCCGATCCCCGTTGCCGTTGCCGGACCTTCACCCCTTCACCGACATTCACCCCTTCACCGACATTCACCCACGACCGAGACCAAGACCAGGATCCGGCGATCCGAAATACACCGGTTGCTCCCCGGTGGCTAACTTTAGCGATGCCTGACCGGTGGCGTCCGACCGGGACGGTCCGGCCACCCGACGGCACCGCGCAGGGCGCGGCGCCGTCGGGCCGGCGGGACTACCCGGCCCGCTCCCGGCCAGGCGGGCCCGAATCGGGAGTACGGCGCGCAGCCGTCACAGGTACATGCCGTGGCGGGCGTCCGTGGTGGTGGGCCGCGGCAGGCCCCGGCCGTCCCGCAGGGCGAACAGCTCCGCCAGCGTCATGCTCGACCGGACTCCCTCCGCGGAGCCCAGCCAGGACACCGCCTCGGTGTGTGGCAGGGCTCCCACCTCGATCTGGGCAAGACAGCGGCCGGGACGGACAACCGCGGGATGCATGCGCAGCAGATCCTCGTTCGTGGTCAGGGCGACCAACACCTCGCGGCCCTGCCCGACCAGACCATCGGTGAGGTTCAGCAGTCGAGAGAGCTGCTGGCCAGCCGCACCCCGGCCGTCCCCACGGATCAGGTCGTCGCAGTCCTCGATCACCAGCAGCCGCCACCGGTGGGCGGGTGGCTCGCCCATGCGGTCGGTCGCCGCGGCCTGGGCACCATGACTGTCCGCATCCCCGGACCCGGCATCGCCGCTGTCCGCATCCCCGGCCCACGCGATCCCGCCGTCGGTACCCCCGCCGTCGGTACCCCCGCCGTCGGTACCCCCGCCGTCGGTACCCCCGCCGTCGGCGCCGCGGGCGTCGGCGCTCTCCCCCTCCGGGTCCCCGTCGTCGTCGAAGCCGATCGCGACCTCCATCAGGTAGGCGGGATCGGCGAACAGCGCCTCGGGATCCAGGACGCAGTCGACCTGGCACCAGGATCGCCATTCGTTCGCCAGGGCCCGCAGCACGGTCGTCTTCCCGGTTCCCGCCGGACCATGCAGGAGGATCAGGCGGCCGACCACGTTGTCCCGGCGAACCGCCATGAGCCGGTCGAGCGGGCCCACGGCGGCCGACGCGTAGTTGGCGCGGATCGAAGCCCACGTCGTGGTGGCCGTCCGGCGGCTGGTCCGGATCRGACCACGTTGACTGGACAGATACCAGAAACCCATGTTGACGGCGTTGTCCGCACCGCTCTCGGCGACGGACGAGCGGAGCACGTCCTCGATCACCACCCGGGCGAGCTGTTCGCTCACCGCGGTGACGGTCACCTCACCACCCCCGCCGCGCCAGCGCACGGCTCGCACTGTCCAGCCCTCGCCGACCGCGAGACGTGAATCGCGGGACTCCTCGACAACCGCGCGCAGGACCCTTGCCCCTGACGGCAGCAGCGTGGCTCCCGGCCGGAGCCGGTCGACCCGGGCACTGCGGGCCCAGGGCTGCTCACCGGTTGTGAAAGGAGCCAGGGCGAGTGCGTCGACGACGTCGTAGGGCGTGTCCGAGTCGTCCAGGCCGACAACGAAAGGGAGCTTCATCCCTCCGCTCAGTGACTCGGAGACCATCCAGGACTTAGGCAGCGACGCCTTCTGATGTGGAACTGACACCTGTCCGATGGTCCCGGACAACTCAGCGCCCGGCCATCCCGTTGCGCGATTTACTCGGGCACATCGCGGGGGCCGTACACCGCCMGCGACCTGTCGCGTGCCTCCATCAGGGCCGATCCGAGGACGTTGCGGCCCGGCCAACCTCCCGGGGAATCTCCCGGCCCCACCAGCGGCGCGCCTACCTTAAGTAATCCATCAGCCACTCCAAGCTTCTTCCTGGGAGGTGGTCAGGATGCTAGGAGGGCTACTCATCCACCGTCGGCGCCGAAAGTCGGCGCAGCCGGAGCCGGACGACCATGCCGGCACCGGGGCCGGTACCGGGGCCGGTAAGGGCGACGGTGACGCGAGGAAGCCCGGTGAAACGGGAACCGGTGCCACGGGAACCAGCGCCACGACGAGCGGGGGCGCCCGGCTGGGCCGGGGTCCGTTCGACGCGGTGGACGCGCCCGATGACGGCCGGGCGCGAGCGGATTTCGGAGCTCTCGTGGTGCCGCGGGTGAACGGCACCCGGATCCGGGTCTCGGCCTCCGGGCCGATGCCCACCCTGGCCGCGATGGACGGGACATCCGTCCTGGAGCTGTCCGTCCTCGCCGCCCCGCGCAGCGGCGGCCTGTGGGCGTCGATCCACGAGGACCTGGTGCTCTCGGCACCGGAGGACACGGAATGGAACGACGAGGACGGGCCCTACGGCCCCGAGCTGCGCATGCCGCTCGACACGGCCGTCGGCCGCCTGCCCGCCCGCATCTTCGGCATCGAGGGGCCGCGGTGGATCCTCTGTGCGGTCATCACCGGTGCGGCCGCGGTCGACGTGACGGCGGCGCCGCTGCTGGAGGAGGTACTGGACGGGCTCGTCGTCGTCCGGGGGGACGCGGCGATGCCGGTGCGCGAGCCCATCCCCTTCGAACGTCCCGACAGATTCGACCGTCCCGACCGTCCCGACCGAACAACCGACACCGCCGCGGCCATTCCGGAGCAACCCCCGGAACGCAGGATCATGACGCTGGCGCTGCGGGGCGCCAACCGCGAGGCCCCCCCACCCGCGGCGTCGTGACCCGGCCCGTCCACCACCGGCCCGGCTCAGGCCCGTGGGGAGTCGGTGTACTCCACGAGGTCGACGAAGATCTGGGCTGCGGCCTGGTAGAGATCGGTCCGGAGATGTTCATGGGCAGCACGCGGAGCTATCCGGTCGACGGTCTTCAGCCCAACGCCGGAAGCAGACGTGCAACGGCGGCCGTTCAGAAATCGTCTGTAAACGGATTTATCAAGCCTGTTCACCATGCGGGAAGGATGGCGCGGTTCGGGTCGCCCGGGCCGGTCACCATCGGACCGGGGCTCCCCCGGAGAGCACCCGGCACGACGGGCGGAGGTGCGGAGTGTCGGCCACGCTAGCGCTGGGTCTGCTGCTGCAGGGGCTCGCCTTGGTCGTGGTGGTTCGCGGTCGGGGCCGGCACGCCGTGTCCAGTCTCGGGCTGATGTTCGTCGGTGCCGCCATCGTCTACCACGGGGTGACGGAGGTCCTGCAGGTCCTGGTGCCGTCCTACAGTGACAACCGGCTGTTGACCACGGAGTCCGACGTCGCGGCCTACACCGTTCTGGTCGGGTTCTCCCTGCTCGCGTTCGCTTTCGGTTATCGCTTCGCGACCCCGCGCACGCCGCCRTCCACCGGTTTCCGCCGGGAGGAAGTCTTGGACTTCTTCGACTGGCGGGTCCTGACTCCGCTGGCCCTGGCTGCGGTGGCCGTGACAGCGGTCGGCAGGAACACCTCGCCCGGCCACGCGGACCCCTCGACGGTCACCGGCAGYCCCTACCTCGTCAGCGGCTTCGCGACGCAGTTCCTGGTCGTCGGCCTCGCCCTGGGAAGCTTCGCCGTGCTCGTGCGGACGAAGGGCCGCGGATTCCTCCCGGTGCTCGGCGTCCAGTGTACGTTGCACACACTGGCGGGGCAGCGGCTGCCGGTGGCGATAGCCGCGGGCGCGGTGATCTACCTACTGTCCATCGTCGGGATTCCCATACGCCGACGGCAGCTCGTCTCGGTCGTCGCGCTCGTGGTTCTGGCCTACGTCGTCATCTACGGGGCACGCGCGGACGCGGGCCGGCAGGTGTTMGGGTACAGCGTGGGTCCMGGGCAGCGCCTGCAGGCCCTGGCCTCCGGTCTGACCCATCTGGAAGGCGGGATAAACCCGGGCGAGGTGGGAGACCTCGGGGTCCGCCTGGACGGGAACTCCTACCCGTCGATAATCCTGCGACGGCTCCGCGACGGTTCTCCGCCCATCGGTCCGGTAACCCTGTGGAACGACGTCAACATCGCCGTCCCGCGTTTTCTCAATCCCGACAAACTGAATTCCGACCTGGAGTCGCGTTCCCTCAAGACGCGCCTGTCCGACACCTACGGGATCACCAACGCGTTCGACCGCCTGCCCACCCAGCTCGGTGAGCTGCTGCCCATCGGCGGTCCGCCGTGGATGGTGACCCTCGCGGCTCTGGCAGGATTCGTCCTCGTCCGACTGGAGTACGCGCTGCGCGAATGTCGCCATCCAGCGGCTCTCCTGGGCCTGCTGGCGCTGGTGGCCGCGATCCTGCAGTACGAAGGCGGGATCGCGCTCTACACAATCAACGGCCGCGGTGTCCTGGCCATCGCGGCCGGACTGTTCGTGTGGCGGAAACGACGGATCTTCCGGCCCGCGACGGTTCGGGGGCTGACCACCCTACCGCCGCTGTACACCGGCACCCCGGCCACCGTCGCGCGGGCCGGCTCCGACGAGGACGGCACACCGACCAACCCGTCGCAGCCCGGCCCGTCGCCGGGTGACCCGGTGCGGACCGAGCCGGCGTCCGCTGGCAGGGACGAGGCCGCGGCGCAGGTCACGGCCTGCGGCCACGGCCCACGCCGCAACCGGTGAGGGGGTGGCGGCGCGGCGGCCGCGGTCTCTCTGACGTTCCGGAGGGCGGTGTCCGGCTTCCCGTCAGTGCGCGAGCAGCCGGATCGCGACGCCCAGCGACGCCCGTGCCGGAGCGTCCCCGAGGGGGCTCGCCGCCGCCGGCGTCCTGCTAGCGTGCCCGGTTGTGCCCAGCAGCATGCGCCGAGCGTCCGCCGCCCCCGCCGCCGAGCTGCCCGGAGACGTCCAGCTGCCCGGAGACAACCGGCGGGGGCCGGCGTGACCGTGCACTTCATCGGGGCCGGACCGGGCGCCGCCGACCTCATCACCGTCCGCGGCCGGAATCTGATCGCATCCTGCCCGGTCTGCCTGTACGCCGGCAGTCTCGTCCCGGTCGAGCTGCTGGCACACTGCCCGCCCGGGGCCCGTCTCGTCGACACCGCCCGGATGCCGTTGGACGACATCGTCGCGGAGCTGGTCGCGGCCGACGCCGCCGGTCACGACGTCGCCCGCCTGCACTCCGGCGACCCGTCGCTCTACAGCGCCGTCGCCGAGCAGATGCGCCGGCTCGACGCGGCCGGGATCGCCTACGACGTGACGCCGGGTGTCCCCGCCTTCGCCGCGGCGGCGGCGTCGCTGCGCCGGGAGCTGACGGTTCCCGGCGTCGCCCAGAGCGTGGTGCTGACCCGCACGGCCGTGCTGTCCAGTCCCATGCCGCCCGGCGAGGACCTCGCCACCCTCGGCCGGTCGGGGGCGACCCTCGTGCTGCACCTGGCCGTGCACCGTATCGAGACGCTCGTCGCCGAGCTCGTGCCGAACTACGGTACGGACTGCCCGGCAGCCGTCGTCGCCTGGGCCAGCCGGGCCGACGAGATCGTGTTGCGCGRCACGCTCGCCGACATCGCCGGTCGGGCGCGGGCCGCGGGGCTCACCAGGACGGCCGTGATCATCGTGGGTCGCGCCCTGGCCGCGGAGGGTTTCCGGGACAGCTACCTGTACTCCCGGGAACGCTTCGGACCGGACGGATGCGTGTCGTCCGTTCCCCCGGCCTCCCCGGTTTCCCAGGCCTCCCCGGCAAACGCCGCGCCGTGTGGCCCGGATCCCGCCCCTCGGGCTCGGTGACCGGGCGCCCCCGGGGCTCGGTGACCGGGGCACGCCGCCTGCTGCTGCTCGGCGGAACCGGGGAGGCGCGCCGCCTGGCGACCAGGCTCGGCTCCCCGGATCCCGCCGGCACGGAACGCATCGAGATCGTCTACTCGTTGGCCGGTCGAGTCCGCGAGCCTGCGCTGCCACCGTCTTGCCAAATCCGGATCGGCGGCTTCGGCGGGGCGGCGGGCCTGGCCGACTACCTGCGGGCCGAACGGATCGATGCGGTGGTCGACGCGACCCACCCGTTCGCCGCGACGATGACCACGCACGCCGCACAGGCCGCGCGCGCCACCGGCGTTCCGCTGCTCGTCCTGCGCCGGTCGARCTGGCGCGAGCAGCCCGGCGACGACTGGCGCCGGGTCCCGTCGCTGGCCGGCGCGGTCGCCCTGCTCGACCGGTTCGTCCTACCCGGACCGCGCCCGCATTCCGATCCAGCCCCACGGGTGTTCCTGACCACCGGGCGAACCGACCTCGCCCTGTTCGCCGGCCTGCACCGGCCCTGGTTCCTGGCCCGGTCGGTCGAGCCGCCGACCGGCCCGGTACCGCCACGACTGACCGTCATCCTCGATCGTGGGCCGTTCGACGTCGCCGGGGAGACCGCCCTGCTGCGCCGGCACCGCGTCGACGTCCTCGTGACCAAGAACAGTGGCGGAACGATGACCGCGGCGAAGCTCGCCGCCGCCCGGGACCTCGGTCTGCCGGTCGTCATGGTCGACCGCCCGCCGCTGCCACCCGGGGTGGCCGCGGTCGACGATGTCGACGCCGCCGTGGCCTGGGTCGCACCACCATGGCCCAGGTGACCGGGGCCCAGGTGACCGGGGCCCAGGTGACCGGAGGCTAGGTGACCGGAGGCTAGGTGACCGGGTAACGACGTGGGGTGAACACGAGGTCCCGGCCGGGGCCACGGCGCACCACCCGGGTCGTCGACGAGCCGATGAGCAGCAGGCAGCGCATGTCGACCTCGGCCGGGTCGAACGCACCGAGGCTCGTCACGGTGATKCTCTCGGTGGGACCGCCGACATCCCGGCCGATAACCACCACCGTGTCCGAGGGGCGGTGTTCGAGCAGCACCTCGTGGGCCCGCTCCAGCTGATGGCGACGGGTACGGGAAGCCGGGTTGTACAGCGCCAGGACGAAGTCGCCCGCGGCCGCCGCCCGCAGCCGCCGCTCGATGACCTCCCACGGCTTGAGTCGGTCGGACAGCGACAGCACGCAGAAGTCGTGGCCGAGTGGCGCCCCGACCCGGCTCGCCACCGCCTGCGCGGCGGTCAGCCCGGGCACGACCCGCACCTCGACGCCCGCGAACCGCTCCGCCGCCGCGGCCTCGACGACGGCCGTGGCCATCGCGAAGACCCCGGGATCACCGGAGGAGACCACGGCGACGTTCGCGCCGCCGGCCGCCAGTTCGAGGGCGAGCTCGGCGCGCTCGGCCTCGACGGTGTTCCCCGAGGCGTGCCGGCGCTGGCGTGGATCGACCGGCACCCGGTCGAGGTAGGGGCCGTAGCCGATGAGGTCGTCGGCGGCGGCCAGCGCCTCGGCGGCCTGCGGCGTCAACCAGCCCGCGGCGCCCGGTCCGAGGCCCACCACGACGACCTCCCCCGCGCCGGGCGTGCCGCCGGTACCAACGGCGCCAGCCTTACCAACGGTGGGCGCCGTTGGTACCCAGCCCGCCTGCGACGCGCGCAGCGGCGCCGGATCGTCCGGCCCCCGGACCGGGCTCGGCAGTACCGCGAGCGAGAAGTACGGCACCGTGGCCGGGTCTACCGCACCGAGCGGGGCGATGCGCTGGCCGGAGGTGGTGGCCCGTTCCACGTACCAGGTGTCCGCGAGACGTCCCGCGGCGGTGAAGGCGTCCCGGACCCCCGGGAAGGTCCGTCCCATCTTGAGCACGACGGCGGTGTCCGTGCCGGCGATACGCTCGGCGAGGACCGTCGGCGGCAGCGTGCCCGGCAGCACGGTGAGGACTTCGTTGCCCTCGACCAGCGGCCGGCCGAGCACCGCGCACCCCGCCGACAGGGACGTCACCCCCGGCACGACCTCGGTCGGGTACCGGTCGGCGAGGCGCCGGTGCAGGTGGATGAACGAGCCGTAGAAGAACGGGTCACCCTCGCTGAGGACCACGACGTCCCGGCCGGCGTCGAGGTGGACGGCCAGCCGCTTGGCRCAGTCCTCGTAGAACTCGTCGATCGCGCCGCGGTAGCCACCGGGGTGGGAGGTCGTCTCGGTGGTGACCGGGTAGACCAGCGCCTCCTCGATCTGGTCGCCGCGCAGCTGGCTCGCGGCGACCGACCGGGCGATGCTGCGGCCGTGCCGGGCGCTGTGGTAGGCGATCACGTCGGCGTCACGGATCAGGCGGGCCGCCTTGAGGGTGACGAGCTCGGGATCCCCCGGTCCAACCCCGACTCCCCACAGCCGGCCCTTCGACGGCACCATTAATCCTCCTCGCTCGCGATCGCGTTGACCGCGGCGACCGCCATCGCGCTGCCGCCCCGCCGACCGTGCACGACGAGATACTCCAACCGGGCCGGATCATCCACGAGGGCCTGCTTGGACTCCGCGGCGCCGATGAACCCCACGGGCACGCCGAGCACCGCCGCCGGTCGCCCGGCTCCGGCCGCGACGAGTTCCAGCAGGCGGAACAGCGCTGTCGGAGCGTTCCCGACCGCCACCACGGAGCCGGCGAGTCGATCCGCCCACAGATCCACCGCCGCGGCGCTGCGGGTGGTGCCCAGCCGCTCGGCGAGCCGCGGCACCCGGGGATCACCGAGCAGGCAGAGAATCTCGTTCGCGGCGGGCAGCCGACGGCGGGTCACACCGGCCGCCACCATCTGCGCGTCACAGAGCACCGGGGCGCCGGCCAGCAACGCCGCGCGCGCCGCCGCGACCACGCCGGGGGTGAAAGCGAGATCGTCGACGAGATCCACCATTCCACAGGAGTGGATCATGCGGACCGCGACCCGGGCGACGTCACCGGGCAGTCGATCGAGACGCGCCTCGGCCCGGATCGTCGCGAACGACCGACGGTAGATCTCCGCGCCGTCGCGAACGTAGGCGTAACGTTGCACACCGCTCATGTCTGATGCGCCGTTCATGCCAGCCTCCTCGCCGACCTGACGGCCGCGGCCAGGTCCCGGTGACCGTCGACGGGGCTCGACGACACGACCGTCGCCTCACCGCCATCCGCTCCGACGGATGCGACGGCGGCGGCTCCGAGACCCGTCCGACGGATCCGGTAGCCGGACCCGGTCGCCACAACCTCCACCACCCGTCCTCCCGGTTGCCCGCAGCGCCGCTCGCAACCCGACCAGTGCACCGGCGCGAGGGCCGGGCCAACCGGGACGGGTGGGAGGGCTCGCGGCCTCCCGGCCGGGTGCGTCGGCGCCGACGGGTCGTCAGCTCGGATCCGCACGGACACCGCCGCGTCGCGGCGGACATCCGCCAACGCCCGGGCGCATCCCGGCCGACCGGCACAGCTCGTCACGCCGACCCAGGATGATGCCGGATCGACGACCAGGCCCGCGTCCGCCGCCGCCCTCGACCACCGGGTAGCCTCGRCCGGGTCGAGATCGCGGAGCACGACGGACCGCCACGGCGTCACAACCAGGACGCCGTCTTCGGCATCGCCCGCTCCGCCAGCACCGTCACCACCACCGGCCGCCGCGGCGGCGGTGAGCAGGTCGAGCTGGTCGGCGCTCAGCCGCCCCAGGGGGACGAGCACGGTCAACGCCCGGCGGCCATCACGCTGCGGATGCGGACCGGGCCACGCGCCGGCCCGAACGGTGGCGCTCCCAGCAGCCTGAGCGATTCCAGCGGCCTGGACGATCCCAACGACCCCGGCCTCGGTCGCGGCAGCCGCGAGCAGGCCGTCCTGTCCGCCCGGTCCGCCCGGCAACTCGGCGATCCGCCAGGCCATCGCGGCGGTGCCCGCCGCGGCGCGGGCCTCGATGAAGGCCCGCGTCGCGGCGAGGAGCGCGGGTACGGCGACGTGGACGGGCAACCGCAGCGCGCGGGTCGCGCCCGCGACGGCCAGCAGCATCTCCCCGGAAGGCAGGGCACGCAGCGCGAGGTCCGCGGGCAGCCCGGCCAGGTCCCCGCTGCCGTCGTCGACGGCGAACAGCAGCCGGCCGGGCAGCGCGGCGAGAGCCGGATCCGCGCACAGCCGGCGGTCCAGCTCGGCGACGACCGGCGCGATGTCCCGGCAGCCGGCCTCGCCGCGTCCGGACAGCGGCGAGCCCACGATGTTGCGGACCCGCTCGTGCGTCGTCGAGGGCAGCAGGCCAACCGCGCTCACCCGGGCGGCGAGCTCCTCGGCCGTGCCGTCGGCCAGGCCGCGTAGCTGCACGTTCGCCCGGGAGGTGAGCTCAAGGTGGCCGTCGGCGAACTCCCGCGCGCAGCCGGCGAGGGTCTTCGCCGCGGCGGCGGTCAGCCGGCCCCCGGGCAGCCGCAGCCGCGCGAGCGCGCCGTCCGCGGCCGGATGCGTCGTCAGCACACCGGGGCAGGCGTCGCGGACACGCTCCCGCGGACTGGTGGGCACCGGCGGAGCATACGTGCCGGACTCGGGCGATGCCGGTTGATCGTTTCTTTGTCACGACGACAGCGGAGTGCTTGACAACACCGCCCACCTCTCTGCGATCGTGACGGGGCCACGAGCGGCGAACGGCGAGGAAGTCCGGTGCGAATCCGGTGCGAATCCGGTGCGGTCCCGCCACCGTCACCGGGGAGTGCGCCCCAGGYACGGCCACCGACGCGGGGCGTGGACCCCCGGGAAAGGCATCACCATGTCGCCTGTGCAGACTCCTCCCACCGATCCGTCCGACGACCCTTCCGACGATCCGTCGACCGCGTTCGCCCGCGAAGCCGGGGAGACACCAGGAGCCGGGGAGACGGAGGTTGACGCGGTCGTCCTGCTGCTGTCGACGTCCGACACCGACCTACTCTCCGCGCGGGCGAGCGGAGCCAGCTACCGCCTCGCCAACCCGGCCCGGCTCTCCGTCGCCGATCTCCCGGCGCTGACCAGCGGTGCCGATGCGGTCGTGGTGCGCATCCTCGGCGGCCGGCGGACCTGGGAGGAGGGGCTCGACACGCTGCTCGCCGGCCCGCGCCCGGTGGTCGTGCTCGGTGGCGAACAGACCCCGGACGCGGAGCTCATGGCCGTCTCCACGGTGCCCGGCGGCATCTGTGCCGAGGCACACGCCTACCTAACCCAGGGCGGTCCGGCCAACCTCGGCGAGCTGCACCGATTCCTCGCCGACACCCTGCTACTGTCCGGTACCGGATTCGCCCCACCGGTGACCATCCCGGCCTGGGGGGTGCTCGACCGGGCCGCGGACGCATCAGCCACCCCGGACGCATCAGCCACCCCGGACGCATCAGCCAGCCGGGACGTCCCGGACGTCCTCGCGGGGAACGCGGTGCGGCCGGTCGCGGTGCGGCCGGTCATCGGTGTCCTGTACTACCGCGCGCACCACGTCGCCGGGAACATCGCGTTCGTCGAGGCACTCTGTGCCGCGGTCGAGCGTGCCGGCGGGGATCCGCTGCCGGTGTACTGCGCGTCGCTGCGCGCCGCCGAACCCGAGTTGCTCGCCACCCTCGGGCGGGCGGACGCGCTGATCGTCACCGTGCTCGCCGCGGGTGGCAGCCAGCCGGCGCACTCCTGCGCCGGAGGCGACGACGAGGCGTGGGACGTCGGCGCGCTGGCCGCGCTGGACATCCCGATCCTGCAGGGACTGTGCCTGACCAGCGGCCGGGCGACGTGGGCGGAGTCGGACGACGGGCTGTCCCCGCTGGACGCGGCGACACAGGTGGCGATCCCCGAGTTCGACGGGCGCCTGATCACCGTGCCGTTCTCCTTCAAGGAGATCGATGCGGATGGGCTGACAAGCTACGTCGCCGACACCGAACGCGCCGACCGGGTGGCCGGCATCGCCGTCGCGCACGGCCGGCTGCGGCACGTCCCACCGGCCGAACGCCGGGTGGCGCTCATGCTCTCGGCCTACCCGACGAAGCACTCCCGGATCGGCAACGCGGTGGGCCTCGACACCCCGGCGAGCGTCGTGCGCCTGCTGCGGGCGATGCGCGCGGCTGGATACGACATCGGGCCCGACGACGGCCCGGACGCGCTGCCGGGGGTCACGGCCGAGGACGGTGACGCCCTGATCCACGCGATCATCGCCGCGGGCGGGCAGGATCCGGCCTGGCTGACCGAGGAGCAGCTCGCCGGCAACCCGGTCCGGATCAGCGCGGCGCGGTACCGGGCGTGGTTCGACACCCTGCCCGCCGACCTGCGGGAGAGCGTCGAACGGCATTGGGGGCCCGCGCCCGGCGAGCTGTACGTCGACCGGTCCGCGAATCCGGACGGGGAGATCGTGCTCGCCGCGCTGCAGGCCGGCAACATCGTGCTGTTGGTCCAGCCGCCACGCGGCTTCGGGGAGAACCCGGTCGCCATTTATCACGATCCCGGCCTGCCGCCGAGCCACCACTACCTCGCCGCCTACCGGTGGCTCGCCGGCGGCTCCGGCGGCTCCGATAGTTCCGGCGGCTTCGGCGCGCACGCCGTCGTCCATCTGGGTAAGCACGGGACGCTGGAGTGGCTGCCCGGCAAGACCGTGGGCATGTCCGCGTCCTGTCCGACCGACGCGGCGATCGGCAACCTGCCGTTGATCTACCCGTTCCTCGTCAACGACCCGGGCGAGGGCACGCAGGCGAAGCGCCGGGCGCACGCGACCCTGGTCGATCACCTGGTTCCGCCGATGGCCCGCGCGGAGAGCTACGGCGACCTGGCCCGCCTGGAACAGCTGCTCGACGAGCACGCCACCATCGCCGCCATGGATCCGGCGAAGCTGCCGGCCATCCGGGCGCAGATCTGGACGCTGATCCAGGCCGCCCGGCTCGATCACGACCTGGGACTGACCGACCGGCCGCACGACGCCGAGTTCGACGACTTCCTGCTGCACGTCGACGGGTGGCTGTGCGAGGTGAAGGACGCGCAGATCCGCGACGGCCTGCACGTGCTCGGCGAAGCACCGACCGGCGRGGCGCGGATCAACCTGGTGCTCGCGATGCTGCGGGCCCGGCAGATGTGGGGCGGGCGCGTCACCCTGCCGGGGCTGCGGGAGGCCCTCGGGCTCGTCGAGGACGACCGGGCGGCCCGCGGCACGGTCGACGCCGCCGAGGCGACGGCGCTCGCCCTGGTAACGGCGATGGAGGAACGCGCCTGGGACCCGTCGGCCGCATCCGACGTGGTGACGACCGTCCTCGTCCCCCCTCCCTCGCCAGCGACCATCCCCTTGCCCCCCTTGCCTATCCAGAGGGATAAACCGGACACAAAAGCCTCTGGAAAGGCAAGGAAAGTCCACGGCCCGGCAGGCATGGACGCGGACGCGGAGACCGACCCGGTCCGGGAGACGGTGGCGGCCGTGCTGCGGTTCGCCGCCACGGAGATCGTGCCGCGGCTCGCCCGGACCACCGACGAGGTCACCGCCGTGCTGCACGCCCTCGACGGCGGCTACGTCTCGGCCGGTCCCAGCGGCTCGCCGCTGCGGGGTCTGGTCAACGTGCTGCCCACCGGGCGGAACTTCTACTCGGTCGACCCGAAGGCCATCCCCAGCCGGCTCGCCTGGGAGACGGGCCAGGCAATGGCGACCTCCCTGCTCGATCGGTACCGGGCCGACACCGGCACCTGGCCCGAGTCGGTGGGCCTGTCCGCCTGGGGAACCAGCGCGATGCGCACCTCCGGCGACGACGTGGCCGAGGTGCTCGCCCTACTCGGCATCCGTCCGACCTGGGACGAAGCGTCGCGGCGGGTCAGCGGGCTCGAACCGATCGACCTCGCCGAGCTCGGCCGGCCCCGCATCGACGTCACCGTGCGCATCAGCGGCTTCTTCCGGGACGCGTTCCCGTACGTGGTGGCGATGCTCGACGACGCGGTCCGGCTCGCCGCMGGCCTCGACGAGACCGACGAGGACAACTTCGTGCGCGCCCATGCCCGTGCGGACCTCGCCGGGCACGGCGACGAACGGCGGGCCACCCTGCGTATCTTCGGCTCCCGGCCGGGGGCGTACGGCGCCGGGCTGCTGCCTCTGATCGACAGCCGGAACTGGCGCGATGACGCCGACCTCGCCGAGGTATACGCGACGTGGGGCGGCTACGCCTACGGCCGCGGGGTCGACGGCACCCCCGCCCGGGAGGACATGGAGTCGGCCTACCGGCGGATCGCCATCGCCGCGAAGAACGTCGACACCCGCGAGCACGACATCGCCGACTCCGACGACTACTTCCAGTACCACGGCGGCATGGTCGCAACCGTACGCGCGCTGACCGGCCGGGCGCCGGCTGCCTACATTGGCGACAGCACCCGGCCGGAGGCGGTCCGCACCCGAACGCTGTCCGAGGAGACCTCCCGGGTCTTCCGCGCCCGGGTGGTGAACCCGCGGTGGCTCGCGGCGATGCGCCGGCACGGCTACAAGGGGGCGTTCGAGATGGCCGCCACCGTCGACTACCTGTTCGGCTACGATGCCACCGCCGGCGTGGTCGCGGACTGGATGTACGAACGGCTCGCCACAACCTACGCACTGGACCCGGAGAACCAGAAGTTCTTCGCCGAGTCCAACCCCTGGGCGCTGCACGGCATCACCGAACGGCTGCTGGAGGCCGCGGCGCGCGGCCTGTGGGAGCACCCGGAGGCTGCGACCCTCGACGCGCTGCAGGAGCTGTACCTGCGTACCGAGGGCGACCTGGAGGACGGTCCCACCGGCGACGCCTGAGATCGCCGGGTCCGGCCGGTCCGGCCAAGTCGCAGGGCAGCAGGGCCGGCGGGCAGCAGGGCCGGCGGAGGACAGGTGGCGGGCCACCTCACGCGTCACGGCTCCCGTTCTCACGGCTCCCCCGCCACCATCGGGGAATCGGGCGGCGCGGCACCCGCCACCGCGGCGGACTCGACCGGGCCTCGCTATCCGTTGACGGATGACATGTCGGGATAGCGGGGGCCCGCCACGCCCGCCCCCGCCGCACCCAACCGCTCCGCCTCGGCGGCCGTCAACGTGATGCTGGTGGCTGCGACGTTGTACTCCAGGTAGCGGCGCCGCTTCGTGCCGGGGATCGGCACGACGTCGTCGCCCTGGTGGTGCACCCACGCCAGCGCGAGCTGCGCGGGGGTCACGTTCTTCTCCGCGGCAAGCTTCTCGATCTCGGCGAGCACGGCGAGGTTGGCGTCGAAGTTGTCGCCGTGCATCCGCGGCAGGTGCTGGCGGAAGTCGTCGGCGGCGAAGTCCGCGGCCGAGCGGAAGGTGCCGGTCAGGAAGCCACGCCCGAGCGGGCTGTAGGAGATGAACCCGATGCCGAGTTCCCGCAGGGTCGGCAGGATCTCGGCCTCCGGCTCGCGGGACCAGATCGAGTACTCGGTCTGCAGGGCCGTGATCAGGGCGACGGCGTGGGCACGACGGATGGTGGCCGGCGCCGCCTCCGAGAGCCCGAGGTAGCGCACCTTGCCGGCGCTGACCAACTCGGCCATCGCGCCGACGGTATCCTCGATCGGCGTCTTCGGGTCGACCCGGTGCTGGTAGTACAGGTCGATGTGGTCRACGCCGAGGCGACGCAGGGATGCGTCGCAGGCCGAGCGCACGTACTCCGGACGGCCGTTGATCCCCCGCGCCGTCGGGTCGGCGGGGTCACGGATGATGCCGAACTTGGTGGCCAGCACCACCTCGTCCCGGCGGCCGGCGATCGCCCGCCCCACGAGTTCCTCGTTGCGGTACGGGCCGTACATGTCCGCCGTGTCCAGCAGCGTCACCCCGAGGTCGAGCGCCCGGTGGATGGTGGCGACCGACTCGGCGTCGTCGCCAGCGCCGTAGAACTCCGACATTCCCATGCAGCCCAGACCCTGGACGGAGACCTCCAGGCCCTGGCTTCCTAGTGCGACCCTGCRCATCAGCGGACGACCCTCTCCTGGTAGATGTCCTGATAAATGCTGATTTTGACGTTGATGGCGGTGAGGTTGCGCTGCACCTCGTCGAGGCGCGCCAGGACCCGGCGGCGATGCTCGGTCAGCAGGGCGAGACGCTCCGCCTCGTTCCCCTCCCCGGCGCGCACCAGTTCGGCGTAGCGCGCCATCTCCCGGATCGGCATGCCGGTGAGCCGCAGCTTGGTCAGGAACGTGACCCAGCGGACGTCCTCGACGGTGTAGCGCCGATGGCTCGACGAGGCACGGGCGACCGGGTCCCGCATCAGCCCCGCCCGCTCGTAGTACCGCAGCGTGTGCGCGCTGACTCCGGTGGCCGCGGCGGCCTCGGCGATCGTGAGGGTCCCGGCGGCCTCTGGTGCACCCCCCGGACCGACCGCGAACGGATCAACGGACCGGTCGCATCCATCCGGGCGGACCGCCGGGTCCAACCGCGCGCACCAGCCCTGATCCGGCTCCGCCACCATGGCCGGAGACGGCGTCACGGCCGGAGACGGCGTCACGGCCGGAGACGGCGTCACGGCCGGAGACGGCGTCACGGCCGGAGGGGAAGACGTCACCGTGAGCGCCTCGATCGTGGCCATACGAAGACGTTAGGACTTGGAGTGCGCACGAAGTCAACGCGGCCCGCGGAAACTCGCTGTTCCGGATTCGCCGAATGCGTCATCGCGAACGGAGCGGGATGCGGCCGGCGGGACGGCATCCCAGCCGGCATCCCCGCCGTCGGGTTATCGCCGGGCACCGACCGGTAGCGGCCTCGTCTTGAGAGATCGCCACGAGCGATCCGGGTAACCGGGGCCTCCCGCCGCGATCCACCGCGCGAGCGTGCGCGGGTCAGGGGTGGAGCCGGTCAGCTCCCTGATCCGGACGCTCAGGGCCAGCAACGCCTCGGGGTGGTCGAGGTAGAGCCGGCGCTCCAGTCCCCCGGCCCGTCTGGCCAGCACCAGGGCCAGCCCCGCGAACGACTCCGCCCGCCCCGGACGGGCCTGCAGCTCCCGGCGGAACTCCTCGGCCGCGCGGCCGAGGTCTCCGCGCACGTAGAGCAGGTCTCCGAGGGTCGCGTTGACGGGCCAGGCCGCCGGATCGAGCCCGGCAGAACCAGCGAGCCCGGCGAACCGGTCGGGCATGGCGAACCGCAGCGAGGTCAGTGCCTGCCGGGCGTGGCGGTGCGGGCTGTACGRCTCGGTCTGGGGGACGAGGCGGGACGACGGCGCTACCGGCCGTCCRCAGGGCCGACCGGCAGCCCAGTCCCGCGCCCATCTCTCGATGTGGTCGCGGTCGGGCCGGCGGTTACGCAGCCGCCAGACGACGGCGACGTCGCGCAGCACGGTGGCGGCTGTGGTAGTGGCCGCGATCGGCAGGTCGGCGGCGATCCAGACGTCGATCCTGGCGCCCATGGCCGAGACGAACCGGCGGCCCGCCTCGGTGAGCCCGGCCGCATCCCGCAGCACGGGCAGCACCGCCGAGACCGCGTCCCGGCACCAGGCGAACTCGTACGCCGCGCCCAGATCCGACCCGGCGCCGTCCCGGGCCCACCGCCCCGCCCAGAAGGCCGCGATCTGGGCGAAGGCGAAGGCGCCGTGCAGCAGCGGGGCGAGTGGCCGGGGGTCGGGCCGCCAGGGAGCGTAGTGCACGGAGCCGTCGTGCGGGCCGACCAGGGGCGCAAGATCGCTCAGCATCTCCAGTCTGGTGTGCGCCGCCTCATGCACGACGGTGATGGCAAGCCACAGCGCGTCGGTCGGCGGGCTGACCATCAGCGCGCCGAGCGCGTCGATCACGGTGACGCCGGTGCCGGGCCGGTCCGGGACCTCACGCAACGGGACCAGCGCCGACAGGACCGCGGCGGCCTCCTCCGCCCGCACCCCGTCGTCGCCCGCGAGCACACTCCAGGCGCCGTCGAGCAGGCGCTGCCACCGGGCCGCCGCCTCGTCGCAGCGCGCGGCGACGGGCAGGGGAAGCGTGTCCGCGGCCCGGAACGGGTCGGTGTCCTCCAGCGTCAGTGCGATTCGGTGACCGTCGACAGTGCTCGACAGCATGCGCGCCGGAGTCCAGCCGTCACCACCGGCCGGTCCCCACCCGGCGCTGCCACGCAGCGTCACCCGCCGGTCGGACACGTGCGCGACGCCCCAACCGCTCGTGGCCCCCGACCCGACGACGCCCATCGTGGGGATCGACACCAGCCCGTCGATGATCCGCACCGGCACCCGGCACGGCATCCGGGCCCGCAGGGCGGCGGCCACCGCGATCCCACCCACATAACCGAGGCGGTCGAGGTCGGGTCCGGCCGACCCCTGCCAGCACCGCCGCAGGCTGCCGGCGAGCCAGGTCCCGATCGTCGGGTGCAGGAGCAGGTCGTGGACGGCGTCGCGGGCCCGCCGCTGAGCGTCCCCGAGCACCCGCAGCGCCTCATCTACGCAGGTGCGCGTCGCGTCGTCGAGRTCGGCGTTCTCAAGGCCGCGCAGCAACGCCCACAGCATCAGCATCCGTTTGCTGATCTGACCCCGCAGCAGCTCGCGCAGCGGTGCGGCACCCGGCGACCCGCCCGCCACGGCCTCGATGTCCCTCGGGGTGATCCGATGCCGGGCGACGGGTGGGGAGACCACCCGACGGGCGGATCCGGTAGGACGGACGAGCCGCCGAGAGGCGTGGGTCATGGCGCCACCCGACGTCATGGCGCCACCCGACGTCATGGCGCCACCCGACGTCATGGCGCCACCCGACGTCATGGCGCCACCCGACGTCATGGCGCCACCCGACGTCATGGCGCCACCGGACGCGGGCCGTCCGCCCGAACAGGCGGCGGCCCCGGGCAGACGCGGCGGCTTCGGGGGGTCGGTGCCGTCCGGCATCTCCCCGAAGGATGTGGTCCTGGGCAGGTAGTCGGTCAGGTCCAGATCCCCGCCCAGGGCCAGAGCTACGTCCCCGGGCAGCGGCCTGCCCGGGTAGCCGATCCAGGCGGCGATCCAGCGCTGCCATTCTCCCGAGGGTGGACCCGCGAGGGAGGCAAGCCGGTCGACGTCGACCTCGCAGAGATCCACCAGACCGGACGGCACGGGCATCAGATCGTGGGCCATGAATGTGGGGCCTCCCCACCAACGGGTACGCGTCGGCKCGACGCGGGGACCTGCTCGACGAAGAATACGCGAGGACATCGACAATGATCCCGTCCATCGACGGGATTCGCCTGGCGTCATCCGGCGCCTTTCAACAGCCGTACGAAGCCGTCAGTCGGCGGACGAGCAGCTGGAAGCGGCGGTCGGCTTCGGACACCCGACGCTGATCCAGGGTGACGCCCATCAGGAACTCGTCACGGCTGAGGCGATGAAAGTACAGCGCACCCTTCTCCACGTCGAGAACGGTGCGGGTCAATCGGCGGTTCAGGACCGATCGCAGCAGACCGTCGAGCAGATCGCTCAGGGCGAGGAACTTGGCGGCGACCTTGACGAGACCCTCCCGGCGGGCCTCCCGGCTCAGACCGACGAAGAATTCGTTGAGGTCGTCGTGGTCCATCAGGTCGGCGGCGCTCACCGTGCCGCCGCGCACCAGGGCCATGTACTGGAGGTCACCGGGCTTCAGGACGCTGACGGCCTGGGCCTGGAACTCCTCCTCCCGCGAGTCCCCGGCGGGTGACCAACGCCGTTTGATCAGCGATGCCCAGGGATTGGCGAACACCGGCGCCGACGGCCTCGGCAACGACACGAATGGATGAGAGCCGGTGTCCGGGCTACCGTCGGCGCGGGTGGGCGACGGAAGGAACGTGCCGTCCCCCCGGTGATAGCCGCCGTAGTTGGGGTCGCCGATCCCCCGGGCCGCCCGGATTTCCGTCGCGGTCCGCGAGAGCGTCAGGTCAGCGGACTCGATGGCGTCCGCGCCGAGGGAGACCCCGACGATGTACTGCCCCTCGTCGACGTCGAAGTAGAGCACCGCCCGGTCCTGCGCGGCGAAGACCGTCCGGATTAGCCGCCCGTTGGCGAGAGCGGCCAGCGAGGTGTTCAGCTCCGTCATCCGGTGGTTTAGCTGCCGGCCGATGATCTCGTAGTCCCGGCGGGCCCGTTCCACCGTGCGTGAACCACGGAAACAGTCGGCCAGCCGCGGATGGTGCAGAAGATCGGCCGACACCGTCGGCAATCCGTGGACGTAGTACTCGAGATACTGGGCACCCGTGACAGCCACCGTCCCGCGGAACTTCTGCCGGATGCCGTTGTATTCGTCGCCGACATGCGGCGCGGTGACGATGCGGGGTTCGACAACATCATCAGGAACAGTCACCATCAGCTCATCCTTCTGCCGCTCCCGGCGGGTGGCGGCCGACGCCGGACCGGAAACCCCGGTCCGGGCGGACCGGCCGCCGGCGGATTGCCACTGTGCACTCGTCGCTCGACCTCATCACGCTACTCAGATGCTGGAGATGTCGATGTCGACTTCTCGATGGCCACGCCCACCGCCGGCCTGCCGGCCGGTGAGGACCGCCAGGTTCTCCCGCATTATCGGGAGGTAGGGATGGCTGCTGTCCAGTGACATTTCGGATTCGCGCAACAGATCCTCGTCCAGCGCCCGGGCCGCCTCGGTCTCGCCGAGGGCCGCCAGGCTCGCGGCGTGGTTCACCCCGGCGGCCAGCGCGAACGGGTGGTGCTGGTAGAGCTCGTCGACCAGCGTGAGGTGGGCCTGCTCGGCCAGTGCGCGGGACTCCGCCAGCCGCCCGTCCGCGCGCAGGTAGATGGACAGATCCGAGCGGCAGATGTTCGTGAACGGATGCTCGGGGCCGTGGAGACGTTCGTACTCCCGCAGGCACGACTCGGCCTCGACGGACGCCCGGTGGTGCTCGCCCAGCGCGTGCAGATGGCCGGCACGGCTCAGCAGGCAGGCCAGGGTGCCCAGGTCGGACGCCCCGTAGATCTCGGTGTAGCGCTCGAGCGTCTCACCGGCGAGGCGGCTCGCCGCGTCCGGGCTGCCCCGCAGGCGCAGGACGACCGCGAGATGCTTGTTGCAGCGCAGGGTCAGGTGCGTCGTCGCCCCCTCGATGCCGGCGAGGTTGGTCGCGGYCTCCCGCAGCAACCGCTCCGCCTGCTCCAGCTCGCCCAGCTCCCGATGGCAGATCCCGGCCCGCGCCTGCAGCCACCAGAACTGCGAGGTGCCCTCGGCCCCCGCCAGGCGTAGCCGCGCCATGGTGTCCAGGCTCAGGTGGAGCGCCTCGCGGGCCCGCCCGTCCAGGAAGGTGGACAGCGCGAGGTTGCTCGCGGCCATGAGGGTGTCGAGGTGGTTGTCGCCGAGCCGGTCGYGGAAACCGACCAGGGTGCTGCTCTCCTCCGCGGCTGCCTCGGCGTACCGGCCGAGCTCCCGGATGTCGATGCCGTAACTCATCGCGGTGATCAATGTGTGGCGATGGAAAATGCCCAGGTGGCGGCGCTGGCGGGCGAGGGTGTCGGTGTTCAGGTCGTACGCCTCCTGGAACCGTCCCAGACCGCGGAGCACCATGGCCAGGTGGGCGGCCATCCGCAGGGTCAGCGGGTCGTCCGCTCCGAACAGGTCGCGCCATCTGCGCAACGCATCCTCGGCGATGCCGCGGCCCAACTCCAGCCGGCCGGACCGCCACATCACATACACCTGGGACACCAGCCACTGCCGAACCTTGGGTGCCGGGCTCTCCATCGCCTCGGAGGCCAGGATCTGACCCTCCAGCATCCGGTAGATCGGCCAGCCCGCGGCGGCCGAGGGCCGCGGAGCGGCCGCGGCGATGTCCGCGAAGATGCCGAGCACCGCCTCGCGGGCGGCGGTCCGCTCGGCGGGCTGCATCCGTTCGACGAGGAGCCGCTGCCAGCGCGCGGCGAGGCGGAACTGACCGTCGGGTACGGTGTCGACTTCGGCCAGCCGGGGCTTGCGGATCTCCGCCCACAGCTCGGGCAGCACGGTCGGGTCGGCGATCGCGTCGTCCCCCACCGCCTCGGCGAGATGGCGCAGCATCACCGGGGATTCCAGCAGGGCGAGCGGCACGCCCTGCGGGGCCAGGAAGGCACACAGTTCCAGCAGCCGGGCCGCCGCCCGCCGGGTCGCGCGGTCGCTGGTGCGCAGGGTCTCGAACGACACCGTCCAGGTTGCCTGCTCGGGTGCGACCCCGGCGAGCTGGGTGAGGTAGGCGTCGACGGCACGATCGTCAACCGGCACTCCCCGCCGGTCCTGGCGAAGCCGCCCGACCGCAGTGCGCAGGCCCGACGGCTGATGCCGTAGCCGCTCGGCGATCGTCGCCAGCCGGTCCTCACCGACCTCGGGCAGCCACCGGCGCAGGAACGCCCGGCTCTCGGCCGGGGTGAACGGGTCCACCCACAACGCGCCGGGTTCACTGTCCCAGGCCGGATCCGCCGAAGTCAGCAGGACATGGCCGTTGCCGGTCGGGACGGGCAACAGCCCGGCCAGCGTCCGCGGGTCGGCGGCGCCGTCGTAGACAAGCAGCCAGCGCGCCGAGGGGTCGCCTTGGCGCAGCGCGTCCAGGGCGACCCGTTCGAGCTGCTCGCTCGGGGAACGCTGCGCGTCCGGGACGTCGCTGCCGGGACGCAGCCGCTCGGCGAGGTCGCGCAGGCCCGCCCGGACCGAGGCGGCGTCACCCGCCGAGATCCAGTGCACGATGTCGTAGTCGGAGTCGAACCGGTGCGCGTACTCGGCCGCGATGGCGCTCTTCCCGACGCCGTCCGGGCCGAGCAGGGGACACAGCCCGCTCGGTCGGCCCCCCGGCAGCAGCCGGTCGCGCAGCTCGTCCAGCACCGCGTGCCGTCCGACGAACGGCTGGGCGAACCTGGCCGGCACCGACCAGAAGCGGGGCCGGCGGGCCGGGTACCGGGGTGCGACCACCCRCAGGTCGTCGAGTCGGGCCCGCGGAACGGGCAGCCCCAGCCCTTCGAGKACCACGACCCCCGCGTCCCGCTCGTTCCGCGCGGGCAGGGAGATGATCTCGGCTCCATGGTAGGCGGAGTCGAGCCGCATCGAACCCACCTCGACGACCACCACCCCCGCCCGCGAGCCGCGCTGGCGGATCCGGGTCTGGATCTGCTCGCGCACCAGGGACTCACCCGGGGTGTCCGGGCCCAGATGCGGTGATCCGATCACGATCAGTGACTCGACGGCGGGGAAGTCGGCGGGGGTCAGCGCCATCGGGGGCAGCGGTCGGATCCGCACCCCGGTGGCTCCCAGCACCGACACCAGCCAGTCCGCCCAGGGCCGGTCCTCGGGCGCCCCAAAGATCGCCACCGACCGCGGAGCGGGCGGTCCGTACTGCTCGAAGTCCCGCAGCACCCGCTCCCGATCCTGTGGCGGGACGGGGCGCGCATCGATCGGGGCGCCGGCAAGCTCTCCGGCGAGCATCCGGTAGGCGGCCTGGACGCCGAGCCGGCTGGCGGGATCCTCCTGGAAGGCCGCCAGGACCTCCTCGTAGGCGTAGACCGCCTTGTAGGGGATCTCCAGGCCGATCAGAAAGCTCCGCTGTGCCTCCGGGTCGGAACCGCACAGGTCGGCCAACACCGGGCGGAAGGCGTGGAACGCCGCGCGGCGGCGCAGTTCCTGCTTGCGCTGCTCGGTGTCCTCGACCCGCATCGGGACGGGCAGCACCCGGATGTCCCGCTTGCTGTTACGGATCTCGCGGGCCACCCCGGCGCCGCCGTCGATGGACTGGTTGTTCAGCGCGAATCCGATGACGACGGTGTCCGGCAGGAGCTGGGTGCAGACGCCGGCCGCGTCCGAGGTGCCGGTCCGGCTGTCGATGAGGACGTAGTCGTAGTCGGCGAACCGCATGCGCTCACGCAGCGCGGCGAAATACGCCCGGCCGTCGGCGTCCTCGAACAGCGTCGACCAGGGCACCGTGGCCACCAGCACCGCGCTCGTGGACGTCTGCCGGCCGGGACCGAGGAAGTCGATCCGTCCGACGCCCGGGAACCCGGGCCACTCGATGGTCTCGATGTTGTGCCGGAAGTCGCCGTGCAGGGCGATGATCTCGCGCACCGCGTCGGCGTCCGGCACGGAGGCCTGCTCCGCGGATGTCGACGGCGGCGCGTCCTGGAGCCGGTCGATCTCCCGGATGAAACCCTGGAGCATCTCGGTGRCGCCGTCACTCGAGTCCAGCTCCCTGTTCTGCAGAAACGGGCGGAAATACCGGTGCAGGCCGGGAGACTCCAGATCCCAGTCGACGGTGAGAACCCGCTTACCCGAGGCGGCGAGCAGCCAGGCGACGTTCGCCAGTGCCATCGTGCGCCCCGAACCGCCCTTGTAGGAGTAGAAGGTGATGATCTGCGCCGGCCTGCCGGCGCGCCCGCCCGGCGTGTCGTGACCCGCCGGTTCCGGTGGTTGCCTGGAAAGTTCCGGTGGTTGCTCGGAAAGTTCAGTCATCGTCATCGTCCAGTTCGGCGGCGCCGGCACGACGCAGGATGGGTCGACGGGTGTGCTCGGGATCGGCCATCCGCCATCGACGCTCCCGGCCACCGACTCGGGCCGGAGCCATGGCCGCCGAAGCCATGGCCGCCGGGGTTGGAGCCGCCGGGGTTGGAGCCGTGCGAACCGTCGAGGCCAGGGGGACCAGGGGAGCCGGCGGGATCAGCAGCGTCGCGGAGCTGCCGGCAGACCAGCGGGTGCCCCGGCCCCGACCGGCCGACACCCAGTCCGTCCGCCCCGACCGCTCGACGAACTCCACGTCACGCGTGGACAGTGCCGGCGGCTCGTCGCCGCGGGCACGCACGATCAGTTCACTGACCCGTTCGGTCAACTGCTGGTACCAGACCGAGGCGGAACCGGTCCGGATCAGCTGCAACGCGCCGCTCGCCGTGTAGCCCGCGCCGAAGTCGCCGACAAGCATCCCCGCCTCCGCGATCTGAGCCGGCACGGGTACCGATCGGATGGACCAGGGAACACCGACCAGCGCCGGAGAGCTCCGACCGGTGAAATGGTGGTGCCACCGCAGCCGTTCCCGGAACAGCGACCACTCCAGCAGGCACTGGTGGTCGGTGAAGTAGGCGTCCGAGTACAGCGCCACCATCACCGGCGCCAGGAGCGCATCGGGATTGGAGCGGCCCCCCGTCGCCGGCGAGGACTCCGCCGCGCCGGCCGCCTCGCCAGTGAACACCTCACGATAGCCGAGGCGCTCGTAAACCGCATTCTGTACATCTCCGAAGAAACGTTCGACATAGCTGCTGTCACCGCCGGCGAGCGCGTGATGGACCAGAAAGAACGGTGTCACAGGTCHCCCTCACGCCGTTTTTCGGCGCAGGGCCTCTGCCCTACCATCGCACCCGGGCCTCCCACGTCCACGGCAGCTCGCACAGGTCGGACCACATTCTTCACCGCGGGGATCCGGGTACGGCGGGACGGTCGCGGCGCGCTGCCGCCGGGTGCCGGCCGTGGGGTGTTCGTGCAGCTCATCACGGCTCCGTGCAGCTCACGGCTGATGGTGGAACGGGGAACGGACGAGCTCCGTCACCTCGGCGTCCAACGGCGGCAGCTGGTCGCGAGCGACATCCATGACCCGGTAGGCCAGCAGACTTACATACTCCGCGAAGGCGGCGGGATGGCGCATCAAATCCAGGACCGGAAGGTTGTCATACTGACGACCAAGCTCCATATGCGCGATGTGGAGTTCACGGGCCGCCTCGGGTACCTCGGCGTCCCGCCGCAGCCAGGGCACGGGAATGATCCCGGACGGCGGGTTCCCGCCCGGCTTGGTCGCCCGGCGGATACGTTCCTGAAAAACGCCGAACTCCCGGCCGCACCAGTCGCTCTCAAAGTAGTCGTCACACCACAGCGCGACCAGCACCGGAGCCGTGCGCACCGCGTCGCGCAGCGAGGTCGGCCAGTGCTCCCCGCCGCCCAGCCGGTCGGCGTCGAAGAATCCCGTCGGCCGGATCCGGCGCCGGACCTTGCGGCGCAGCTCCAGCTCGAGCTCCCGATGGAAGATGGCCACGCGATCCCGGTCGTCGCGGTGCGCGTGGCTGGTGAAGAAGTAGTAGGTCGGGGTGCCCGACGGCCCGTGGCTGGGCGGGGGTGAGGAGGGCACTCCAGACAGCAGCGGTGGCCAGGAGGGAAGCTGGTAGGCGGGCACCGGTGATGACATGCCGGGCAGCGCCGAGCCCGCGCCGCTCCAGTGGGATTGCAGCTCGGTCACCAAGCGCCGGAAGTCCACGACGGACCGGTCGTCGCGCGGCGCGACCAGGTCGAGGGCCTGCAGCAAGGCGTCGAGCATGCCGGGATCGGGCTGGCCGACCGCCTCGCTGACCAGCGTGGTCAGGCGGACCGCGACGACCGGGGAGGTCAGCGCGATCGTGCGACCGAGGATCCGTGTCAGCTCGTCGAACCAGTGGTCGAAACCGGCCAGGTCAGCGATGTACTCCACCCGCATCAGGGCCGCGACGAGCTCGTCGACCTCCCGGGGGGGCCAGCCGTGCTTGTTGATCACAGGAATCGATGGTGCCCGCGCCGCGTTGCGCCCTACCGGGTCACGTACCTCGCCTGCGACCATGACGGCGGCCCCGGCCCCGGCTGCGGCCCCGGACGCGGCCCCGGACGCGGCCCCGGCGGGGGTTCCGGAACCACGCATCGCCTGGGCCCGGGACGACTGGTCACCGCCGGCGGCGTCCCGGACGGCCGGCGTCGGCCGCGACGCCGCCATCTCCAGCAGGCGCCGACACAGTTCCGGCGACACGACCGCCTCGCGGATCAGGTACCCGGCGATCTCCGCGAGCAGGGCGGGCCGGTGTCCGACCAACTCCCCCAGCTGGGCGGCGGTGGCCGGGTCGACCATCGGCGCCGCGCTGGTGAGCAGCATGACCGACTCGCGACGACGCAATGGCCCGATGGGCATCGTCCGGTCCCGCCAGGCGCCCACGGCGCGGTCGGCGATGATGATCACATGCGCCTCGCCGTCGGGCAGGAACTCCGCCACCTCGTCCGGACTGCCCACACCCGCGAAGATGACCAACCATCCCGCGGTGGACTCCGGCCCGGCGTCGGCCGCGCCCGGAGGGGGGCCGGGAAGTTCGGTGCGGGCCCGCTCGTAGAGCTCGCYGATCTGCCCGGGGACGGCGGCGGTCGTCGAGCAGTCCACCCACCACGAGACGTCGTAGCGCAGCTTGAACCGATGCTGGTACTCGCCGGCGAGCTCGGTCTCCCCGATGTCGGACTGGTCCCCCTCCGGCACCAGCACCACCCGCCGATGCCGGGTCAGGCCGTCCCAGATGCGTTCCAGCTCGTCGTCGCGACCGGCGAACAGCTCGTTCTCCCGGCGGCTGCGCCACACCGGGGGCGCATCGCCGGGCCGACGACCGGGCCGGGCGTAGGCGTTCATCGCCGGGCTCCCGCCCGTATCCCCGCCAGCAGTCCGTCGACCGCGGTCGGCTCGAACCGGCTCAGATCCAGCTTCGGCAGCGTCCGCAGCGGCTCGGGTAACGGTTCGCGGTCGATGACCGCCCGGATGACCTGATTCTCGAGCGGTCCCGCCAGCCCCAGCCGCTCCCACGCCTCGATCTCGGTCTCGCCGGGGTTCTCCGGGCGGGGCGGCCGGTAGTGCCGCGACAGCAGGGCCACGGTGACATCCGGCCGGCGCGCGGCGATGCGGTCAACCGTCTCGGCCAGCCGCTCACCTCTACTCTGCGCCCATCTGACCTGCACGACCCGGTGGGAGCCGCGGCGCAGCAGGTATTCGAGCCAGTCCGCCCACTCCTGGTCGGCGCCGACGTAGCTGATGGCGACCAGACGGGAGACCTCCGCCAGCGGCGTCTGCGGCGACGGTACGTCAGACGCCACCGGCGGCGTGGTTCGGCGGGAGGTGGTAGTCGGCGTGGGCACGGGGGGTGCCGTCCCGATCGAAGCCGCGCGCCGCGCCTCGTCGCCGTCGCCGTGGGTCCGGAAACCGGCTCTCCCGTTCCCGTTCACGTTCCCGTTCCCGTTCACGGACCCGGCCAGCGGAAGGAAGGGGGGCATCGCTTCCGACGGGTCCCCGGACGAGCCGGGGTGGGAGCCGAAGGCCGCGGCGGCGCGGCGCACCGCGAGGTCGGGCACCGGGTCCAGGGTGATCTGCTGGGCCGCGACGATCCGCGCCGCGAGCATGCGGACGAACCAGTAGTACCCGCCCGCCCCGAGCAGCATCTTGCGCATCATCCAGAGCAGGCCGCGCTGGCGATAGGTGTCGGGGAGTCCCGCGCTCGCGTCCGCGAGATCCCTCGTCGCGACCGCCGGGACGGGATCCTGCGTCGGACGCCACAGCACCCGGAGGAAACCGTCCTCCAGTCTGGTCGCACCGGCCTTGCTGAAATTTTCGATGCGCGAGTGGAAGACCTCCCACTCGCGCCCGCACCAGGCGTCCCTGAAAAAGGGATCGGAACAGAGCGCCACCATCACGCGGGTTCCGCCGGCGCCGGCGGCCAGGGCCAGGTCGGCGTCCATGCCGGGACGCGGACGGGTGTCCAGGATTCCGCCCACCGCGGAGCCGACCTGAACCCGCAGCTCGTACTCGAGATCGGCGTGAAAGCGCTGCACCCAGCGCCGATCCTCATCTGCCGCATAGGAGATGAAGAAGTAGTTCTTCATCGGGTACCCTCAAAAGCCAGCACCATGCGCCCCCGAACCTACCGTCACCCGGCGGACGGTGGCATCAGACGCTATCAGCCGACCGGCGGCATGGCGATGGCCACCCGCCCGGTTTCCTCAATGATCGTTCAACAACGATCGTTCAACACGGACGTGGCGGGTAGGCCGGTCCATCGAGCACGTCCCACGTTCCACGTCCCACGTTCTGTGGACGTCCACCGCCGGCCACCGGATGCCCCGGGCGGACCTCTCTGCTTTCCGTCAGATTTCCGTCAGCGCGTTTTCCCGGCGGCCTCCCTCAGCGCACTTCCCAGTGCTCGGGTTCGAGCCGAAGCCAACGATCAATCTCCGCTCGCCACCAGATCCGGGTCCCGCCCCAGGTGGCGGTGCGATTTACCACCGCGGCCGGGCTCGGCGCGGCCGGATCGATCCGGAGCCGATGGTCGACCGCCTGGCGGGTCAGACCCAGCGCCCGAGCGATGTCACCGGACCCGACAAGCAACGGTAGTCGATCCACGGTTGCCGACGTTAGCCAATTCGGGCCGGCCGATGCCGCCGGTGGCCGCGCTCCGTCCCCGGCCACGATCCTGGAGACTGCGCAACGATGCCGACACCAATCGGTCGGTGACCATTCCTCCCCAGTAGGCTACCGGTCGTCGGACACCCGTCGCCGCTCGCGACCAGCAGGACCGGCCGAGACCGGTCGGGACAGTCTCCTGGATGCACGCACCAGCGACACGCTCATGTGCTTGGGTAGTCACGTATCGCGAACATCGCACCGGCCGGGGCCGCCGGGCCGGAGAACGTCGTGGGATCGGAGAACCGTGGGCATTGACGTCGTCAAGGGTGGAAGCGTCGCGCTCACCGGAGCCACCGACGGCCTGACGCACATCACCGTCGGCCTCGGCTGGGATCCGAATGCTCCCGGATCGGAGGAGTTCGACCTGGACGCGAGCGCCATTGCCCTGCAGGCGGACGGGCGAGCTCCCAACCGCAGCTATTTCATCTACTACAACAACCTCAGTAGTCCGCGCGGCGAGATCGTGCACCGCGGTGACAACCTCACCGGTGAGGGTGCGGGCGACGACGAACAGATCGAGGTGCGTCTCGACCTGCTGTCCAGTGCAATAACGCGCATCGTCTTCCMGGTCAGCATCCATAACGCCGACTATCGACACCAGAGTTTCGGCGACGTGACCGACGCCTATATCCGGGTCGTCAACGCGTCGACCGATGACGAGCTGGTGCGGTACGACCTCACCACCGCCGCCGCGCGGGACACCTCGATGTTGTTCGGTGAGCTCTACCGGGATCAGGACGGCTGGCGCTTCCGGGCGCTCGGCCAGGGTGGGGTCAGCGGCCTGGCTGCGATCGCCCGCAGCTACGGCCTGGACGTCTGACGCGGCCTGGGCACCTCACGTGACCTGGGCACCTCACGTGACCTGGGCACCTGACGCGGCTTGAACGTCTGACACCGCCGGGCGCCGACAGGGGAATGGCGGGCGGCGCGGCCGCTGTCCCCGGCGCCGTGGGTGTACCGGGACGGACCGAACCGGCCTGGAAGATCAGCGTGGGATGGACGTGTGCTTGAACTCGTTCAACTCGGGCCAACCGGTCACCAGGTCGACGATGCGCTCCACCGCACGGATGGAACCCGCCGGGTCGGCACCGAGCGGCGCACGGTTCATCAGCCGGACGAACACGGCCTGATCACCGGCGATCCAGGTCGGCACGCCCCAGACGGTATGCGAGGCGACGTACTGCTCGTGCTCGGCGCGGACCTTGTCGAGAGCGCCATCGTCAACCCGGGCAAGCACCTCGTCGGCGGGCAGCCCCACCCCCGCGAGCGTCTCCTGGATGACCGCCCGGTCCTCYAGGTGACGGCCCTCGTCGTGACGCGCCGCGAACAGCGCCCGGTGGGCGGAGGGGAACAGATCCGGGTATTCGTCGCGGACGACGACGCCGGCCTGCAGGGCGAGGATCCCGGAGTCCTGCTCGGGCTTCTCCCAGACGGTGGGTTGCCCCTCCTCCACGTGCGCCTGCCCCAGCGAGAACGGGAGAAAGGTGACGTTCCAGTCGGCACCGGCCGCGAGACCAGTCAAAACGTGTTCATGTGCGTTGCGGGCGAACGGGCAACGGTAATCCCAGGTGATCGCGAAGGTGACAGAAGTCATGTCGCGGACAACACCGGGGCCGGTCCCGGTGTTCCAGCCAGCCCCGGTGTTCCAGCCAGCCCCGGCAGCCTGCTCAGCGGCAGCCTGCTCAGCGGGCACCGCGGCGCCGGCCTGATACCCGAGGCGGCGGAGGCTGCCGCGGCATCGGGTGGGGCGCCCGGCCGGGTGGATCGATCCCGGCCGGGTCCAGGCCCCGCCGCGCGGCGATCAGGCCACGCAGGTAGACCACGGTCGCGATGATCACGGTGATGTCGTCGATCAGGCCGATCGGCCCCAGCGGAATCTCCGGGACGGCGTCCACCGGGGAGATGACGTAGGCGAGGCCCGCCAGGGTCGCCACGAGGCCCCGCAACGGCAGCCGGTACTTCCGGACGGCGACCAGCGCGGCCACGGCCAGCGCCAGGACGATCATGACGAGAGCCCCGAGGGCGACGAGCAGCCCGATTCCGACGCTGTCACTCATCGCTGCCCACCACTCATCGCTGCCCGCTGTCGTTCATCGCTGTCCACTCCCGCAAGATCGGCTGGATCCGTCGGCTCATCGTGTCGTCCTCGAGGGATCGTCACCGATCCCTCGCGATGATCCTCGATCAGGATGCCCACCCGGCGCCATCTCGAACACCGGAACAGCATTTTCATCTGGCGGACACGCCGGTGGCCGCGCCGGTAGGCTTCGCCTTGTGTCCCGGACGGATTCCCCGGTTTCGCCCGGGCGGCTGCTGGCCGTCAGTGACGTGCATGTCGCCTACCCCGAGAACCGGCGGATGGTGGAGGACATCGCACCCGGATCATCCGACGACTGGCTGATCCTCGCCGGTGACGTCGCCGAGACGATCGCCGATATCGAGACGACGCTCAAGCAGCTCAGCGGGCGTTTCGCGAAGGTTGTCTGGGTGCCGGGGAATCACGAGCTGTGGACTCCCAAGCAGGACCCGGTGCAGCTGCGCGGCGAACAACGCTACCGGCATCTCGTGGAGATCGCCCGCGGGCTGGGCGTCGTCACCCCGGAGGACCCTTATCCGGTCTGGGAGGGCGCGGGCGGCCCCGTTGTCGTCGCGCCGTTGTTCGTGCTCTACGACTACACCTTTCGGCCCGCCGAAACGGCGACGAAGGAGGAGGCGCTGGCCCTGGCCCGGGAAAGCGGGATCGTATGCACCGACGAATGGGTGCTGCACCCGGACCCGTATCCCACCATCGACGCCTGGTGCCGGGCCCGGGTCGCGCAGACCCGGGCGCGCCTCGGCGACATCGATCCGACAATRCCAACGGTGCTCGTCAACCACTGGCCACTCGTCCGTCAGCCCACCGCGGTACTGCGGTACCCCACATTCGCGCTGTGGTGCGGCACCACGAGCACGGCCGACTGGCACACGCGGTTCCGGGCCAGCGCTGTCGTCTACGGTCATCTGCACATTCCCCGCACCACCTGGTACGACGACGTCCGCTTTGAGGAGGTCTCGATGGGCTACCCTCGGGAACGCGCGGCGTGGGGCACRCCATGGTCCGGGCTACGGCAGATCCTGCCCTTCCCCGCACCGCCGGCCCGCCGGGACTGAGCGCGATGCCAGGATCGAGTTCCACGCCGGGATCGAGATTGGCGCCGGGGGCAGGCTCGGCGCCGCCGGGGGCGCCGGCTTCGACGTCAGGGACGGCTACCGGAGTAACGGGTACCGGAGTAAAGAGGGTGGATCCGCGCCTGCTCGCGAGCCTGCTGCCCGCCGCGGCCGTCGCCGTCGAGGCGTTTGAGGACGATCCCTCGGCTGTGCTATTCCCCGAGGAGGCTGCGCTGCTGAGCCGCGCGGTCGACAAGAGGCGCCGCGAGTTCACCACCGCCCGGGTATGCGCGCATCGCGCGCTGGAGGGGCTCGGACTTCCGGCGGCGCCGATCCTGCCCGGTTCCCGCGGCGCACCCGGCTGGCCGGACGGAGTGGTGGGAAGCATCACCCACTGCGCCGGCTACCGGGCGGCCGCGGTGGCCCGGGCGGCGGAGGTCCACACCATCGGCATCGACGCCGAGCCGAACGAGCCCACACCCGGCGGGGTGCTGAAGGAGATCACCGTTCCCGCCGAGGCGGGCTGGCTCGCGGCCCTCACCCGCACCCGCCCGGCCGTCTGCTGGGACCGGCTGCTGTTCAGCGCCAAGGAGTCTGTCTACAAGGCGTGGTACCCGTTGGCGGAACGTTGGCTCGGCTTCGGGGACGCCGCCCTCGTGATCCACCCGGGCACCGCACCTATGGGCCCGCCGGCACCGAGCCCGGCCGCCCGGGGCACCTTCACCGCGAAACTCCTGGTGGCGGGACCACGGCTGGCCGGCGGTGAGCTGACCGGCTTCGGCGGTCGTTGGCTCTCGGCCCGCGGCCTGCTGGTCACCGCGATCACCGTGCCGCACCTGGACGGCATCCCCATGACGACGGCATCCCCCCAGACGCATCCTGCCTATCCAGAGGGATAAATCGGACACGAAAGGCTCTGGAAAGACAAGGAACCGAATCCTGGTCAACGGCCGCCGCACGGACCCACCGGACGCGACGCTAGGCAGGGTCGTCCACGTCCACGACGATCTCCCCGCCCAGCACGAAGCCTCCGGACAGACGCAGGTCGTCACCGCTCCAGAACGGAAACGGCGTGCCCAGACCTCCACCGCCGCACGCAGGTCGTGCAACTGCACGCCGCGCTGATGCGTGCCCGCCCAGACGTCCGGCAACGATTTCCCAGCTCGGCGTGCCACATCAGCGGCGGAAGATCGTCAACGACCACCGCCATGCCGACATGGTTCACCGGGCTGTTGGTCGTCGTCTGGATCGCCCGGTCCGCCGCCGTGCGGCCGCGGAACAGCCACAGGTCGCCGGTCCGCCTCAGTTCCAGGGCATCGGCCAGGCTGATCCGCGAATCAGGCATGCCGGTAGCATGCCGCAGCCGACGCCCCGCAAGCCGACGCTGATGGTTCGACTCCCACCTGACCGGGCTGGGGCTCGGGCTGGAGGCGAGCCGGGTCCGGTCGGAGCGTTCACGGCCCGTTCTGGAGGTCACGGACGGTGCAGCGGAGACCCGGAACGCGGTCGAGTTTCCGGTTGGCCGTGACAAGGTCGGCGTTCAGGGTTTCCGCGAGCGCGATGTAGGCGGCATCGTAGGGCCACATGTTGTGGCGTAGTTCCCAGATCCGGGGGAGGAGCGGGGCGTGGCCATAGCGTCGCAGGTTCATGCGACCAAGCAGTTCCAGGGCACGTGATGCTTCGCCCTCGGGCAGCTTCCCACCGCGGGCGAGGCCGCGCAGCGTCGAGGCGCATTCCAGGTCGACCGCGTGCGGCGCGGCGATCCGCTCCCGGGTGGCCAGGGCACGGACCACGTCGGCGACGTCATCCGTGCCGACCAGAAACTCCACCAGCACGGAGGTGTCCAGGACGATCATCCACKGTCCGCGCGCATCCGCGCTATCGCGTCCACGACGTCGGTCGCGGTCACCGTGCCGCKGGAGGCGATCGATCGGGCCTGGTCCGCRGCTTCCTCGGCCGTGAGCGTCGCCGCCTCGCCCTCCAGCAGCTGCAGCACATACTGCTGCAATGACCGGCCCGCGCGCGCGGCACGGACCTTGAGGATGGTGAGGGTCTCCTCCGGCACCTCGCGGACATGAATCGTCGCCATGCAAGCATTTTAGTCCCACCGCAAGCGCCATGCCATCAGCGCAGCGGGACGGTGTTGAGCGCCCGGTGCAGGCTGCCGAACTGCTTGTGATGTTCGTCAAACGGCACCGCGACGGTCTGGATCCCGAACCGCGACAGCACCGGTTCGGTCCAGGGCGCACTCGCCGTGGATACCAGGGCGGCCGGCTCCGACCGGAGGACCGATTCCGGCGGCGCGAAGGCCGGTAGGAAGAACACCCCCGCGGCGAAGGCCGCGACCATGTCCGGTGCCAGCGGACAGACGGCGAGATTGATCGTTCGCAGGGCGTCGACCAGCGTCGTCTCCCGGCCGGCGACRCCGTCGCGTTCCACCACCGCCGGGGCGTGCAGCCGATCGGCGGCGACGAGGGCGATCCCCGGGCCGAGGCCGAGCCAGGAGTTCAGATGGGGCTGGCCGTCACGCCGCAGCTCGTCGCGGACCCGCACCACGTGACCGAAGCTGGCCAGCAGATGCGGACGCAACAGCCCCCAGACCGCCGGGCTGGTCCGCCAACCGGTGCCGAGGACGGCCACATCGCCGCAGCTCACCAGATCCCCGCCTTCCAGGAACAGCGGCTCCGGGACGCGGACCTCGGCCGATCGGCCCCGCAACCCGCGCAGCACGGCAGCCATGACGACCGTCTCGCGGGCCCGGTCCCGGCGCCGCAACCGGCCGACCGCGACCGCTTCACCGAGATCGACATAATGATCACGAGGAAACATCAACCCGGCCAGGGGACGCAGAGCGTAGCTCTCGTCCGCCTGGTCGGGGCCGATCACGCCGCGGGCGGCGCCGGGGTCGAGCAGCAGCCGCGGCTGGCGCAGCACCACCGGCACCAGCGCCGGCGCCGACCAGTCGTGGAGCGCCTCGCGGGCGGCGGCCATTCGCAGGTCGTCCTCAGCGCTGACCGCGCGGACGGCGAGCTCGATCAGGACCTCCCGGGGCAGCGCCGCGAGGATCTCGGACGGGGCACAGGGACGGGCCCCGAGGTCGGCGAGCGCCGCTCGCACCGCGRCGGACTCGGYCGCGGCCYGGACCGGGTCGTAGGACGGACGGGGTGCCAGGAACACCGACGTCTCGGCCGGCTGCACCACCGTCGGATTCTGGATGAGAACCGTCGACCCGGTCATCCGGTAACCCCGGTCATCCGGTGACCAGGTCGCGACCGCGCCGGCCCGGCACCCCCGACACCGGCACCCCCGACACCGGCACCCCCGACACCATCACCCCCGCCGCGACGGCGGCACCCGCCACGGCGCGCCCTCGGCCCCCATCGGCCAACGAGGAGAAAGGCACGGAAAAGCGGAACACGGCCGCGGGGAGAGCGTGGAAGCAGCAGCCGTAGACAGATCGACGGCGATGTCCGTACTCACCCGCCGGACGCCGACCCACAGGCCAAGAATCATCTATCCGATTTCTCGCTGGCGCGTTCCACCTCGGCATTATGCGACCAGGACGCGGAGCCCGGGATAGCGCGGGTACGCGACGTGCCGATCGGGCAGGCGTTTACGTGTTCATAATCAGGGTGAGCGACGGCGGCAACGGAATTAGATCCGCATGACAGCCGCGCCGAACGGAGCCCCTGCCGCCGCCACGCGCACCAGCCCGGCGGCGCGTGCCGCCGTGGCCTCGGCATCCATCGGGGTCGGGCCGACCGCCAACACCTCGCCGATGCGGTCGCCCGACGAGCGCAGCGGCGGGATGGACGTGCCCGGGGTGACCGCCAGCGCCACCCGCCGCACCCCGGGCACCGCCCGCGCGACCTCGACGCCGTCGACCGCGTCGACCCGACCGGGTGAGGCACTCAGGAAGCGGATCGCCGCAGCGGCGCTCGCCACCGCGGCCGGCGCGGGCCGCCCCCCGGAAAGAATCTCCAGGTAGTCCGCGGCCAGCGAGGTTCCGTAGGCCAAGTCGATGAGTTCGACCAGACTGTCACCGGGGATCCGCCCGGCGCACTCGATGAGCACCGGGTCGTCCGGGCAGCGGGCGGTCAGCATCCATTCGGCGTGCAGGATGCCGTCCCCGAAGCCGATCGCCGCGATGAGACGCGTCAACGCGCGGCTCAGCACGGCGGTCCTGGCCGCGGGTCCGGGGGCCGGCACGACGTGCCCGGTCTCGACCGGGTGCCGCCCGGGCAGCACCCGCTTCGCCGTCACGTTGACGAAGCTCGGCACGCCGTCGCGCACCAGCGCCTCCACGCTGAACTCCGCGCCGACCATCCGGCTCTCCACCAGGTAGCGCCAGTGCAACGGGCGGTTGGGAAGCGCGCCGTCGTCGAGGGCGGCGACCGTCGCCGACCAGATGGCCGCCAGGTCGAGCGGCCCGTCCTCCACCGCGTCGAGGATCTGCACGCCGAGACTGCCGTGCCGGTTGGCGGGTTTGAGCACCACCGGGCTCTCCACCCCGAAGGCCGCGAGGTCATCCGGGCCGAAGACCTCCCGCCAGCGCGGGGTCGCGATGCCCGCCGCCGTCGCCGCCCGGCGCAGTTCGATCTTGTCCGACAGGCATCGGGCGGCCCCGACTCCCGCGCCCGGCAGGCCCAGTGCGGCCGCGGCCAAGGCCGCGGCGGGGACGCTGTACTCCAGGGCCGGGACGACGGCGGTGAAGGGTCCCCCGGTGGCCGCCGCTGCGAGCACGACGGGGAGGAAGTCCTCGCTCTGGTGGTAGGCCGCCGGGAGCAGGGCCGCCACGCAGGGCAGCTTCTCGACAGCCGGCCGCACTCGCCGCCGGTCGATCAGATCCGGGTCCTCGACGAGGGTGACACTGCCCGGCKGCAGCGCCGAACCCAGCTGGTTGAGCAACGCCTGCCCGAATCCGATCACCAGGACACGCACGGGACGGTCTCCTCTCTTGGCATCCTCCCGCCCTCAAGGACGGAGCCTGCGCGCTACGTTTCCCGGTCACGTCGTCAGGCCTCGACCAGACCGCGGCCGCGGAACCCGGCGGCCGGCTGCCTCCACACGATCCTCGACGTCGAAGGGAAGGACATAGAAGGGAAGGACATCGGGGGAAAGAACGGACGCCGCATCGGCCGGTGACTCCGCGGGCGCGCCCGGTACCACTGCGGAGCCCCGGAGGAATGTGACATAAAAAGGAACCGCGACTTTGACCACGGCCACTCTGAACAATAATGGAAAAAATATCGTATAAATTTCTGAGATTTTCGGTAGGTCCGCCCCGGATCACTCATCCGGGGTTCGATCCGATAGCCCGGTGAAATTCGGAGTGGAACATTCGCCGTCCACCATTGAGATCCGTCAGGAGACGTTCCATCAGCATCACTCGGACGATGCTAACAGCCRCACACGACGGACGAGGCGGCAACCACGGAGCACCGGAAATGGTTACCCCTACTTAACATAGCGATCATGCGGCGGAGGGCGCCGTCGGGAGACCGGCCCACCAGGCTCGGGGCCGGTCGACTCCCCGGATCGGGACGCGCGGACTCCCGGCCCCCGCGGACTCCGGAAGACCGGAAGCAGCAGCACGACGTCACGAATCGTTACGAATCGCCATGAGTCGTCACGTGTCATCACGCGACGAACTCGCCGACCAACCAGACGAGCACCATCGCGACGCCGGCGGCGAGCTCCACGACCACACCGACCCCGAAGGCGACGATCGCGGCCCAGGTCGTGCGGCCCGCCGCTCGCGCATCCCCCAACCGCACCAGCTCGGCCAGGTAGATCCCGACCACTCCACCGATCAGGAGCCCGACGACCGGCACTACAAAGAAGCCGATGATCGCGCACACCGCGCCGATGGCCAGGCTGGGCCACGGCACCCCCCGACCGGCCGTAGCCCGAGCCGGCAGGACGTACTTGGTGAGCGCCCCGATCACGAACAGCGCGGTCATGAGCGCCAGCACGATCCAGCGACCGACTCCCCCACCGTCCGCGATCACCCACCACAGACCCGCGCCCCAGACCAGGACGAGGCCCGGCAGTACCGGGAGGACGACGCCGACCAGGCCGACGGCCATCACCAGAGCGACAACTAGCAGCCCACCGGTACTTATGGCGCGACCTCCTTCACCGGCATCTCCCGATCTCCCGCGACGGTAGTGTTGCTCCCCACCGCCGCGGCAGCACTGTTCCCCGCCATATTGTTCTCCGCCATGCGTCGACCCACCTCGGCGAAGGCGGTGCGCAACTCGGCGGGGGCGAGCACCACGACCCCGTCCGCCAGGACACACAGTTGGCTGAGCGCCACCTGGAGCCCCTCCGTCGCGAGCTCCACCTCCCGCCAGCCGTCGGCGTCAGTCGGGCCCGCCGCACGGCCTGCAGATGCAGGAGCAACGCGGTGAGYCGGCTCGATCGCACGTCTGGGAAGCCTAGCCGTGAACCAGGACAGCAGATGGCAGAGTTTTCATGTCACGATGGCGCGGTGACGACATCCTGGCGCGACTTCGAGGCCGCGCAACCCGCCCTCGCCAAGACCGCGCGCACCCGGTTCGCGGCATTCCGCCATCACATCCTGGCTACCGTGCGTGCCGACGGCTCCCCGCGCACGAGCGGAATCGAGACGAACTTCCGGTTCGGGGAGCTGTGGCTCGGGAGCATGCCGGATGCGCGCAAGTCCCGGGACCTGCGTCGCGACCCCCGCTTCGCCCTGGCCGCCAATCCCGGGCCGGGCCAGGACCTGGCCGGCGGCGACATCCGCGTCTCCGGGCGGGCCCGGTGGATCAACGATGAGGAGGTCCTGGCCTCCTTCGCCACCGAGGTCGGCCCGCCGACGCCGTTCGACCTCTTCCGCGTCGAGCTCACCGAGGTGGTCCGCACGAGCGTCGACGAGCCGGCCGGGGAGATCGTGCTGGAAAGCTGGCGACCGGGCTATCGAGGGGTGCGGGTGCAGCGCCGTGGCAACGGGCCGGTGCGCGAAACCTGGGCCGAGGAGTAGACCATCACGAGCCGCGGGACGGCGTCAACATCGTTGACTATCATGATGCCATCGACGATGAGACCAACGATCCCAAGGCGCCCCGGTCCGACGACGAGAGCCCAGGCTCCGAGGACACCCGGGAGGGTGACGCCGGCACGCACGATCCCGGCACCGACGATGACGAGCCAGAAGGCATCGGAACCGCCGACGCGGACACCGGTAGGCGGCGAGGTCGGCGGGTCGGTTCCCGGCGGACCCCACGGGGCACGCTGTCCCGGGAGGTGCTGCTGGCGGCAGCGATGGAGGTCGTGGACACGCACGGCGCGGGCGCGTTCAGCATGCGKGCCCTCGGCGCGTTCCTCGACGTGGATCCCACGGCGATGTACCGACATTTCGCGACGAAGAACGCGCTGCTCGACGCGCTGACGGACACGGTGATCCGCGGGGTGGAGGAGCTGCCGGAGACCGACGACCCCCGCCGGGACATCCGGGAAAACTTCCGTCAGCTCCGACGCTCCCTGCTGGCGCATCCGACCCTGGCGCCGCTGGTGCTGCGCCGCCCGCCCGGGGTGGGCGCCTACTGGGAGCGGGCTGATCACGCGGTCGCCCAGCTTCACCGCGCAGGCATGGATCCGGCCGACGCCGCCAACGTCTACCAGACGCTGCTCTTCTACACCCTCGGCCACACCCTCAGCGAGGCCCGCCAGCTCGCCCGGGCCGTGGAACGGGAGGGGGCCGGCGCCCGCGGCGGCCCGGTCGCGGCGGTACGCCCGCCGGCCGAACACCACCCGGATCTCTCCGATGCGGCACCCCATCTACGGGAGGAGAACGAGGCCCAGTTCCTCGCGGGCCTCGACCTCATCCTGCGCGATCTCCCCCGTTGACATCCTCTTCGCCCGAAGGGCGGAGATTCCCGCCGTCACGCGGGCGCTCACCGGCGGGGGCCGACCGGCGCGGGGCCGGGCTGTCATGCGCTGAGCTGGAGGCGTGGCCCGGCGAACGTCGCCATGATCTCATCAAAGGTTGCCTCCGGCCGGTAGCCGGCACCCGGCGCTTTTTCACCTCGCCGCCGGAGCGCGTCAAACTGCAAGGTCCACAGTTCGCTCTCCGTCGCCGGAAGCGCGACGACGACCGCATCGTCCTCGTCGTCCATCTGCCCGGTCAGCCAGGAGATCTGGTCCGACGGCAGCGCACAGACATACACCACCTCGCCCGCGGCGTTCGCCCGCACGGCGCGCAGTTGTTCCGCCTGACTGTCCATGCCCAAGGCCGCGCCCAGACGCTCGGCGACCAGCTGCCGTTCCCAGGCGTCGGCATCCTGCGCGATCCGGACGATGACACCGCGCACCTCCAGCTCAAGGTGGATCCGGAGGTTGACGTCGGGGTCCCCGTCGAAGTACCAGGCGATYAGGTCCGGCAACGCGGCACGCATCTCCTCGGCGGTCGTCTCGGCGGCCACCAGACCAGGACACTGCGGCGACCAGGCCGACCAGCAGGGGCCGTCCCGGCGAACCAGCACCGATACCACCTTAGACACTATCGATCACCTCCAAACGCCTCCTCGACCGTCAGCCCCACCTGCTTGACCAGTATCTGCCGGACGACCCCCGGCCCGATGGTGATCCGGTCATGAAAAGCAAGACGAAGTCGTGGACGTCCGTCCGCCTCCAGCCATCGGTGAGCTGAATCGTCCTGTTTTGTCACTCGATATCCCAATCGTCCAGACACTCGCAGAAGCTGACGTGCCTTCAACGAGGGAAACCCCCCGGTCACGGAGAGCCGGCGGCCAGGAATGAAACCAGAAGAATCGCACGGATGGTCGYGCGGGCGGATGACTTCATCTCGATACTCCACGTCGTGGTCAAGGACGGGACGTCTCCATGGTAGCCGAGAAGAGAAGCAGGACAATAAACTCGGGAAAATGGTGAATGATATACCCTCGCTACCCACCTGACATCAAGTTCCGTGGACTCATCGCAGCAGGACGAATGTCGCATTCATATCGCTACATCCGGCAAGCCGGCCGGAGTTCCTGAGTACAGCCAGTGTGGCGGGTGGCTCGGGATGCGGCGTAGCGGGCACCGGACGCTTCCGGCCAGGTGCGTCGTTTCAGGTGCGTCGTTTCAGGTGCGTCGTTTCAGGTGCGTCGCTCCGGCCGTCCGTAGATGTCACAGCGAGGAGCGGGCCGCTACGTGCCGCGAGCGGCGGCCGACTCGAACGATCGCGAACGTCGACGACCGGCCAGCCCACTCCGCCGGACCGCACCACCTGCCACCATCACCCCGAACCGGGAAGATCATATCTAGTAATACACGGATTTCCGCTCGGCAATCGCCCACCTCGGCTGCACCACCACACAGGGGCGGGCCTCTTCCGGAAGGCTTTCCCAGGGAGGATCCGTTATTCCGAAAATCCGAGGCACGAGAACCGACCGTTCTGGAACCGACCGTTCTGGAACCGAGCGGCCTGGAACCGAGTGCACCGAGCCGCCCTGGCGTGCTCCCCCGCGCAGGTTAGCTGCCCACCCGCCTTGCTACGGTACAACCGTGCCCGCCGCCGCCCCGCTCGCTGCGCCGGCGCATCCCGGGCCTTCCCCAGGTTTGGCGTGGTGGGCCAGGACGGCATAACCCGCGCGAGTGCGGGAAAGGCCTGCGGACAGCGGTGACTTGCCCGTACGGAACGGCCCGGACGTGCGGAACGGCCCGGAGGACCATCAGGACCGCAGGGCCACGAGAGCCAGACCACGAGAACGACGAGGATCGGAACGGCACATGAGGATGCTCGACGGGYGGTCGATGGCCGCCGAGATCGGCAGGTACGTGGTCGACGAGGCCGAGAGGCTGGCTGCGGCGGGAGTCACGCCGACCCTGGCGGTGGTCCTGCCGACCGCGGATCCGGCCGCGTATTCCTATGCCGAGATCATCGAACGGACCGCGGGCAAGGTCGGCGTGCGCTGTGTGCTGCATGAGCCGAAGGGCGAGCCGGCGGCGATCCTCGACACGATCGACACCGTCGCCGCCGATCCGACCGTGCACGGGATCATCGTCCAGACGCCGCTGCCAGGCGGGCTGACCTCCCGCGAGGTCGGCGAGCACATTCCGACGGCCAAGGACGTCGACGGGATGAACCCGAGCAGTCTCGGCCGGCTCGCGCTGGGTCTGCCGAGCTTCGCGCCGGCCACCGCCGCCGCGGTGGTGGAGATCCTCACCCGGGCCCGCATCCCGATGTCCGGCGCCCGGGTATGCGTGATCGGCCGCGGCCCAGTGGTCGGCAAGCCGGTCTCGCTGCTGTTGCTCGCCGAGGACGCGACCGTGACGATCTGTCACTCCCGGACCAAGGGACTGGTGAGCATCGCCCACGAGGCCGACATCATCGTGTCCGCCACCGGCCATCCCCGCCTCGTCGGCGCCGGCTTCGTCCGCCCGGGTGCGGCCGTCATCGACGTCGGCACCGTCGTGACCGAGACCGGGCAGGTCGGTGACGTGGACGCCGCGGCCGTCTCGTCCCTGGCGGGCGCCCTCACCCCGGTGCCGGGCGGCGTGGGACCGGTCACCACGATGCTCCTGCTGCGCAACACGATCCGGGCGGCGCGCGCCGCCTGATCGGCACACCGGCCACCTGGCATCAGCGGGGCCCGCCACCTCAGCGGAGCCCGCAGCGGCCTCAGACGGAGCTGTAGACCGGCCCGGCGAGCCGTACCCGGTTACGACCATCGGCCTTGGCCCGGTAGAGCGCGGAGTCCGCACGGGCGATGAGGCCGGCGAGGTCGCCGCGGGGGCCGTGATGTGTCGCGACTCCCACGGACACGGTCACCGACAGGGGAGGCCGGCCCTCCAGCCGGCAGTGGGTTCCGGCGACTTGGCGGCGGATCCGTTCCGCGACATCGGCCGCGTTCTCCAGCTCAACCTCGGTGAGCAGCACCACGAACTCCTCGCCCCCGAACCGTCCGACGAGATCCCGGGGGCGGGTCGCCGCCCGCAGCGCGTCCGCCACCGCGATCAGAATGACGTCCCCGATGAGATGACCAAACCTGTCATTGACCCGCTTGAAGTGGTCGATGTCGACCAGGAGCACCGACAGTGGACGCCCCACCTGGCAGGCCCGGTTGATCTCGCGTTCCGCGACCTGGCGCCAGTACGCCGGGTTGGCCAGCCGGGTCTTCGCGTCGGACCGCGCGGCATGCAGGAGCTCGGCGTGCAACAGGCTGCGTTGYAGCAGCAGGACGGGGGGTGTGATCGCCAGCATGAGCAACGGGTTCGCCGCCCACAGCACCGCGACCACGATCGACGAGCAGATCTCGGCGGCCTGCGCGGGCACGAGGTCGCGGCACGCATGCCGGAGCGGGGTCCGGGCGGGGATGACAGGTGACGGGACGACCCCGGTCCGGTCCGGCCGGTCCGGCCAGCCCGGCCGGGCTGGACCGGCCGCCACACCGGAGCACGAATCGAGGCTCTCCCGACCATCGGACGTCGCCATCCCCATCACGGTCAGCCTCATCCCCATCACGGTCAGCCTCATCCCCATCACGGTCAGCCTCGCCACAACCGGGTAAACCGCAACCGCGGCGAGGAAGGCCAGCACCGCGACGCCGGACCCGACGAGGTTGTCGACGGTGAACGGCCCTCGATCGGGGCTAAGCAGCAGATGGACGCTGGAGGCACAGAAGCCCGCGATGCCCAACGCCGCGGCGTGGAACACGCGCAGATGCGGCGGCTGTACTGGATCACGACGGCCGGCGAGCCAGCACAGCGGCAGGCTGACAACCGCCGGGTAGAACGGCGGCAGCAGGACCGCCGCCGCCAGCGTCCAGGTGGACAGCAGGTCATGACGTCGGGCCCCGGGAACGGTCAGATCCTCACCCAGCCGTCCGGACGCCACCACGGCCAGCGCCCCGAGAACAACGAAGGTGGCGAAGGCCGCGAGGTCGGTCCATCGCGGACGCAGACCCGCCGCCGCGAACCCGGCCATGCTCAGCCAGCAGAAGACTACGATTAACCCCCGCCGCATCAACCCCCCGGGCGCGCGCCACAGCATCCAGCCKTGGCCGAGCAGGCGCAGCACGGCCAGGCGAGGGCCGGCCAGGCGAGGGCCCAACGGCGGAGGGCCGATCATCCAGGGGCCGACGGGTTCGGCGCTCGCGGGTGGGGCGGACGCTTCGCCTCGTGCCGCCCCGCGACCGGTCCGGGCAGTCGTGCCCGCTCCCCGCGTGGTCACCCCGCGGACTCGCCGCCAGCCACGCCGAAGGGTGCCCACCAGAACGGAACCCGCGCCCCGCGCCAGTCGTATGCGTAACGGCATTGGTGGATGGCCTTCCTCGTTCTTGTCCACGGCCGTACCCGGCCGGAACCGCCCGGTGAATCCAACCTGGTCGCTGCTACTTACGGTGAATCTTCGAGAACGAAGAGTACGAAGGCGCTTCGCCAATTCGCAACCGTCCGAATGCCGGTTCTTAGCCGTTCGCGGCGTCGCCGAGCCGTGTTTTCTCCCCGGCACGCGCGCGATAGTTGCCCAGGAAATGGCACCTGACCTGCGACGACGAATGCCGGGCCGAAGGAGGCGTCACGACGGGCCGCCCGGTCGCGTCGGCTGCGGGACACCGCCGAGAGACCACATCCGAC
The DNA here is from genome assembly GCF_001983015.1 of Frankia sp. CcI156. Classification (NCBI taxonomy): domain Bacteria; kingdom Bacillati; phylum Actinomycetota; class Actinomycetes; order Frankiales; family Frankiaceae; genus Frankia; species Frankia sp. CcI156. The sequence goes on along the minus strand of NZ_MOMD01000005.1, from coordinate 177,499 downwards.
ACGCCCGGGAAACGGCACGTCCGCCGCCCGGAGACCAAGGACGGCCGAGGGAGGGACCGCCGAGGGACCAGCTCGATGCCCGCCGTCCGCTCCTGACACCTGGCGGCGGCGTAGGGACCGACGCGTCGGTAACGCGGACGAACCGGTGACGCGGACGAACCGGTGACGCGGCGATCAGATGGTACGGGCGACCGCCTCGACCATCGCGGCGGCCAGGGTGGCCACGTCGGCGGGGGAGATGATGAACGGCGGCATCGTGTAGACCAACCGTCCGAACGGGCGGACCCAGACCCCGAGATCCACCAACAGCGGCTGGATCACGGTCATGTCGACGGGCTCCCGCGTCTCGATCACTCCGATGGCGCCGAGTACCCGCACGTCGGCGACCCCGGGCAGGTCGGCGGCCGGGGCGAGCCCGGCGGAGAGCCCGGCGGAGATCTCGCGCACCCGAGCCTGCCAGGGCGAGGAGAGGAGCAGGTCGATGCTGGCGTTCGCGACCGCGCTCGCCAGGGGGTTGCCCATGAACGTGGGGCCGTGCATGAACGCGCCGGCCGGCGAGTCGCAGACGCCCGCCGCGACCTCGTCGGTGCACAGCGTCGCGGCCATGGACAGGTATCCACCGGTCATCGCCTTGCCCACGCACATGATGTCGGGGCTGATGCCGGCATGGTCGCAGCCGAACAGCTCGCCCGAGCGGCCGAACCCGACCGCGATCTCGTCGGCGATCAGCAGCACCCCGTAGTGGTCGCACAGCTCGCGCAGCCGCGCCAGCCAGCCCGGCGCATACCACCGCATGGCTCCGGTGCCCTGCACAACCGGCTCGCAGATGACCGCCGCGATCTCGTCGGCGTGCCCGGCCAACAGCCCCTCGATCTCGGCGACGTGAGCGTCCTCACACGGCTCGTCGAAGGCGCAGGCCGGGGCGGAGGCGAACAGATGGCGGGGCAGCAGGTGGCTGAACAGGTGATGCATGCCCGCGTCCGGATCACAGACCGCCATCGCGCCCGAGGTGTCGCCGTGGTAGCCGCGTCGGATGGTGAGCAGGCGCGTCCGGCCCGGCCGGCCCCGCCCGGTCCAGTACTGCAGCGCCATCTTGATCGCGACCTCGACGGCGACGGAACCCGAATCGCACGGGAATACCCGCCGCAACGGATCCGGCGTGATCGCCACGAGGGTCTCGGCGAGGGCCACCGCCGGCTCATGGGTCAGACCGCCGAACATCACATGGGACATCGTCTCGAGCTGCCCGCGCACCGCCTCGTCGAGCACGGGATGCCGGTAGCCGTGAATCGCCGCCCACCACGACGACATCCCGTCGATCAATTCCCGGCCGTCGGTCAACGTCAGCCGGGTCCCCGCGGCGGATGCGACCGGGAAGAGCGGCGTGGAGCCGGACACCGAAGCATACGGATGCCAGACCACCCGCCGATCGCGGGCGACGAGGTCGCCCACGTCCGCCACCGGGGTCTGGGGCCGGGGGGTGAGCGCGGGCGGCGGGACGGCGATCGTCGAACGAGGGGTCACCTCCCCACTCTCGCCCACCCCGGTCGACGGCGGTGGCCTGGGTGGCGCTGGCCCGGGCCGATCGTCGTGCGTCTCACACAACTGCGGTCTCACACCCCTGCGTCACCCGCCCGAGCTCGTCACCCGCCCGTCCTGCCCTCGAACCCCAAGCCGACAGGAGTCCAACTCGCGGCTACCCCCACTCAGTCGGCGGCGTCGAGGACGGCGAGCGCGTCGACGAGGACGAGGAAGTCACGGGGCAGGTCGACGCACACGGTGGTCCGGGCCGGGAGGGGTCCTTGACCCAGGTCGCATAGAGCGTGTTGAACTCCTCGAGATGGGCGCTATTGGTCAAGTGGACGCGCATCATGATGACATCGTCGAAGGTGACGTCGGCGGCGACGACGCCAGGGGCACGACCGATGTCGTGCAGAAGCGCCGCAGCGACGACATCGGCATCCGCGCCAGACCGCCGTGCTTGCTCGGCGGTCTGGCGCGTGCTCCAGCTGGTTGACACCCTCGTCCTCGTACGGATTGCCTTCCAGCCCACGCGGTATCGCGAGGATGCCAGGAACTGTGAAGTGAGGTAGTGCGGATGGTTCGCCTTCCATGGTTCGCCGTCTCGGTCGACCGGCCCCTCGGCCAGGGTGAGGCCAAGTTTCCCAGCGGCGGCATCGCCCCGGTGTGATCTTCGCGGCGGAGGCAGAGGCCGACGACCCCTGGCTGATCGTCGGCCAKGAGTGCCAGGTAGGAGTAGTTGCCCAGGCGCATCGGGCAGGATGTCAGTGTGGTCATCCCGATTCACGACATCAATCCCCTGCGCCGCCGCCCGGTCGTGACCTGGCTGCTCATCGCGGCGAACGTGGTGATCTTCGTTTTCTTCGAACCGGTGGTCAGCTCGGTCGCCGGCACGGAGACGTCGGCGGCACAGAACATCTGTGAGCAGCAGCGGTTCTTTCAGGAGTGGGGTGCGATCCCGTGGGAACTGGTGCACAATGCGCAGCTCACCGCCGCGAACTCCGGCCGGATCGGGGTGGATGCGGCCGGCAACCCGGGATGCATCGTGGAATCACCGCCCAGCTTCGACAAGATCCCGGTGCTGTCGGTGCTGACCTCGATGTTCCTGCATGGAAGCTGGCTTCATCTGATCGGCAACATGCTGTTCCTCGGGGTCTTCGGCAACAACATTGAAGATCGCATGGGCAGGCTGCTCTACCCGCTGTTCTACCTGGTCTGCGGATACGCCGCCGGGTACGGCTTCGCCTTGTTGGAGGGTGGGTCGACGAACACCCTGATCGGCGCCTCCGGCGCGGTCGCCGGCGTGTTGGGGGCCTATCTGGTGCTCTTCCCACGGGCCCGCGTCATCGGCCTGGTCTCCGTCCTGTTCTTTCTGCCGTTCTGGCTGCCGGCCTGGATCGTCCTCGGTTTCTGGTTCGCGTTGCAGTACATCTACTTCACCGGATTCGGCGTCGCCGACGGCGGTACCGTGGCGTACGGAGCACATGTAGTCGGCTTCGCGGTCGGCGCGTTGCTCGTCACGCCGTTCATCAGCCGGCTGCGAGCCGCCGGCCCCGGGACGCCGCTCCGGGTGCCCCAACACGGCTGGATTCGCGGCACGGGGAACTCGTCGGCCCGCCACCGCCGCCCCTACTGAGCGATCCCGATCTTCCGCGGCCTGACCGTCGTGGCATCCCGCCGGCACCTGCCGGACGTGGACGCCGCGACGGCGGAAGCCGCCACGACGACAACGGCCGCCACGGCGGCGACCGTCACGACCGTCGAGTAGTCCCGAAGCCGCGAAGGCCCGCCCGGCGGTCAGGCACCCCAGCGGTCCGGCATCAGGACGCCGACGACCCGCCGACGATGGAGTCGGGGGTGGTGGAGTCGGCAGCCTCGGCCGCGGCGGCGTCGTCGCAGCCGCCCGTGTCGGCCGCGGATGCCACGGCCACGGCTTTCCCGGCGGGAACACGACGTCGCAACAGACCGCGCCGGGCTCGCGGACGGCCTGCGTCGGCCGACCTCCGGCCGGGCCGCTTCCGGCTACCCGTCACGACCGGCGCGTCCTCGGCCTCCGCCTCCGCTGCGGGCCTGACGGGCTGTTCCCCGGTTGTCGAGGCGACCTGCGCGGGCTGCGAGTCCACGGCCGGCTGCGAGTCCACGGCCGGCTGCGAGTCCACGGCCGGCTGCGAGTCCACGGCGGTCGAGAAGGCGGCCTCACCGGTCTCGACAGCCTCACCGGTCGCCTCGGGCAGGTCGGCCAGAGCGGCATCCTCCGCCTCCTCCGCGACCCGCACGTCGAGAGCGACCGTCCGCCAGTCCTCGAAGACCTCCTGAACGGCGAAATCCGCGGCGAGCAGGGCGTCACGGTAGCGAACGAGCTGCTCGTACGACAGGGTCGGATCCGGCTGCGGTCCCGTCACCACGGGGACCTCGGAGGCCGTCGCGGTGGCGCCCGCGACAACGGCCGCGACGACGGCCGTGGTCACCCGACAGGTAACGGACCCGGCGGAGTCGATCGTCTCCGTCAGCGTCCAGGAACGGCTGGCCGCCGCGGCGAGCCGCGGATCCGTGAGCGCCCCGCCGCCGGCCTGCTCCGTCAGAAGCGTCGCGATCCTCGCCGCGACCGTGGTGGTCGCCACGTCGCCCCTACCCCATCGCACGACCGCACGTCCTTTCCCTCGATCTCTGTCTGCCGCTACGCCGAAGACGCCCATGATCGGCCGACCCCGGAGAATGGCGCCGGCACCTGAGGGCGAGAACTGCATCTTGACGGACGGATCGGATGCGCTACGCAGCGGGGTGCTTTTTGCCACATGGCGGACATACGATACAAACACCGGACGGCCCCGATCGAGGTTCCCCTGCTACGGCCAACGGGCCGCAGCGCCGCGCCGGGGAGCAGGCGAAACCTCCGGGCTCGCGGACGGACTCTGCATCCGCCGTCGGCACGCCAATTGCGACCTGGCGTAATCACATCATGAAGTCGCTCGATTACACCTCACCGGACTTCGGCGGACGCCGCCCGGACCTACCCTTTTCGGATGAGGCCGGAACCGGCGTTCACGGGTTCACCGAACGGCATCCGCCGAGACGCACGACACCGCTTCCGTGCGGTCGAGGTCACCGCCTCCAACAGCGAGCGTTATATTCTGCTTGCTGCAGGTGACAACAGCGACGGTCTTCTACGGCGTCAGGGTCGGGCGGAGTCAACGGTGTCAGACGAACTGGCGGACGGTTCCGGAGTCGGTGACGCACCGGGGCCTGCGTCGATCACCGGAACCATCCGGGTGTTCCTTCTTGACGACCACGAGGTGGTGCGTCGCGGGCTGCGGGATCTCCTCACCGACGAACCCGATGTGGAGGTGGTCGGGGAGGCCGGGCGGGCCGATGAGGCGGTCGCCCGGATCCTGGMTCTCCAGCCCCACGTCGCGGTGCTGGACGCACGCCTGGAGGACRGCAGCGGTATCGAGGTCTGCCGGCAGGTCCGGTCGAGCGATCCACGGATCGCCTGCCTCATCCTGACCTCGTTCGACGACGAGGAGGCGCTCTTCACAGCGATCATGGCGGGCGCGGCCGGCTACGTTCTCAAGCAGATCCGGGGAACCGCCCTCGTGGACGCGGTGCGCCAGGTGGCGGCGGGCAAGTCTCTGCTCGATCCCGCGGTGACGCCCCGGGTCCTGGTGCGGCTGCGGGAKGGACCGGCCGAGGACGAACGGCTCTCCGGGCTCACCGACCAGGAGCGGCGCATCCTCCGGCTGATCGCGGAGGGGCTCACCAACCGCCAGATCGCCAGCCGGATGTTCCTCGCCGAGAAGACCGTGAAGAACTACGTCTCCAGCATGCTGTCCAAGCTCGGGCTGGAGAGCCGGACCCAGGCCGCGGTGTTCGCCACCAGGCTGAACCCCTGAACCCCTGAACCCCTGAGACTCTTGAGACTCTTGAGACTCTGAGGCCCGGGGCTCCCCGCAACCCCGCCGCACCCGCTAACCGAGGACGCCCCATCCCTCGCCGGAGTGCACGCGAAGCTCGGGCAACGGCGCGATCACTGGAACCTGCCAGGTCATGGTGGTGCCGATGCCGCCCGCTCCCGGGCCGAACTCCATCCGGCCGCCGAGGTCGAGCGMACGGTGTCGCAGGTTGGCCAGCCCGCTGCTGCGCGAGGCCTTGCCAGGGCCGCGGCCGTCGTCGCGCACCTCGACCAGGAGGTCAGCGTCGGTGACCCGCAGCAACACGTGGATCCGGGAGGCCCGCGCGTGGCGGGCGATGTTGGACAACGCCTCGCGCAGCGCCGCGAGCATGTGCGGGCGGATGGCCGCGGGGACCCCGCGGTCGATCGGTCCGTCCAGCCGGACCGTCGGGGTGATTCCCAGGGCCCGTTCGGCCTGGGCGATGACCGCTTGGATCTCGGCGCGCAGATCGGTCTCCTCAGCAGCGTTGGAGGTCAACGAGAAGATCGTCTGACGGATGTCGGAGATGGTCTGGTCAAGCTCGCCGGCGGCGGCGTCCAGCCGCTCGGCCGCCCGGCTGTCCACGGCCCGGGCGAGGCTCTGCAGGTGCAGACCGGTGGCGAACAACCGCTGGATCACGACGTCGTGCAGGTCCCGAGCGATGCGGTCCCGTTCCTCGAAGACGRCCAGACGCTCCCGGTCGCGGTGCACCCGGGCCAGTTCGAGGGTGAGCGCGGCCTGCCCGGCGAAAGCCGCGGCCATCTCCAGGTCCAGACCGCCGAAGGAGGCCGAACGCCCACCCGAGCCGAGGACAAGGATGCCCAGCGCCCGGCCACCCGCCATCAGCGGCACCACCATGCCGACCTTCACCGGGAGGTCGGCATGGTCCGCGCCGAACAGCGGACCGCCCGGGGAGTCGGCGGGCACGAGCACGGCCCGGCCGGTGCGCATGGCCTCGTTCAGGCGGCGGTTGTCGGCGAAGACCCGGCCCCGCAGGTCGTCGTCCCCCTCCCCGTCGACAACCCCGACGACCAGGCCGGCCTCGTCGGGGACGAGGATCGCGGCGAGCCGGGCCGCAGTCGCCTGACGGGCCCGCCGGGCCACCAGGTCGAGCGCCTTCTCGGGCTCCGCAACCGACAGCAGCGCGGTCGTGATCTCCGCGCTGGCCGAGAGCCAGGCCTGCCGGCGCCTGGTCTCCTCGTACAGCCGCGCGTTCTCGATCGCGAAACCGACCGCGGCCGCCAACGCGCACGCCAGATCCTCGTCCTCCTGGGTGAACTCGCCGCCGCCGCGCTTCGCGCCGAGGAACAGCGTTCCGAACGCCGCGCCCCGCACCATGATCGGGACGTTGAGGAAGGTGTCGAACCGCGGGTGCCCGCCGGGAAACCCGATCGCGACGGGATGACGGGCGACGTCGGCCACCCGCAACGGCCGCGGGTGGCRCAGACTCTCCCCGATCAGGCCGCGCCCCTCGGGAAGCCTGCCGATCATGGTGGGCACCTCGTCAGGGAAGCCCACGTGGATGAGCTCCGAGATCTCCCCGTCGTCGCCGATCACCCCGAGGGCGCCGTACTTGGCCCCCACGAGCTGGCAGGCGGCCTGCGCGATCCGGCGCAGGGTGACCGGCAGGCTCAGTTCCCGGGCCACGTCGACGACCGCGTCGAGCAGGCCACGCATCCGGGTCTGCACGGACGCCACTTCGTTCACCTGCTCGGAGAGCTGGATCAGAAGCTGTTCGAGCCGCGTGGGATCGACATCGGGGACGGGTCCGCTCATCGGCCCAGGCCCAGGGCAATGACCGAACCTTCGTCCGGGTATCGACGGAATTCGACGAAAACCACCGCGCGTGGCACCTCATTTCCGGTCCCTCGCTCCAGCAGGGTGACGCGCGGGCGCCTGCCCAGGCGGAAGGATTGCCTGCCATGCAGGATATCCGGCAAACACCCACTCCGTGGAGCCGCGGGCGGAACGCCATGACGGGCACCGGCCGGGTCTCGGGAGGCCACAACGCGCCGGGCTACCTCCAACGTAGAGTGTTGTTCATGGCAGTGCCCCACCTCTTCCTGCACCGCGACCGTGTGACGGACCTGAGCCGGGTCGTCAGCGCGGCGTGTACCGGGCGGGCCTGAGCCAGCGTCATCCTCCCGCGGCGCCGCCGGCGGCGCCGGTGGCTCGTCGCCTGCCGTCCCTGGCTGGCTGATCGGCTGGTCCAGCTGACAGTTCCGTCGCCCCGCCCCGACGATCCGTCGGCCGCGCGACGCCACGCTCAGCCCGTTCGCACCGTGATCTCCACCGCTCCGCGCCGTCGCGCTCCGTGCCTGCGTCGCGGCGGGCCAACGCCGGCAGGACATCACCATCGTGCTCATTCGATGCGGTGACCCGGCGCCTCAGTCCCGCGCGCGGCACCGCTTCTCCMCGCCCGGCCGTGTCCGGCAGTGTGCCGGCGAACGCCACCGGCATCACCCGCGTCCCGGCATCACCCGCGTCCCGGCATCACCCGCGTCCCGGCATCACCCGCGTCTTGGGAGTGACCCGTGCCCCTCCTMCACCCGGTCCTCATCGCCGACCCCATCCGCATCGCCGACCCCACCTGCATCGCCGACCCCACCCGCAGCGCCGACCCCTTCGTGCCGGCCTCGTGCCTGAGCGATGAGCCGGGCCTCATCGACCTGGTGACCCTGTGCGAACTGACCGCCGCGCTCGCGGCGACACCCGAGGTCTGGCGTCCCGTCATCCGTCACCGTCCCGACCGCCGGTGGTACACCCGGCTGCTGCTCTCCGCGACCGTGGAGGTGTGGCTGATCGGCTGGTATCCGGGGCAGCAGACGGAGGTACACGATCACGGCGGCGCGCTGGGGGCGCTGACGGTCGCCGAGGGTTTCGTGGAGGAGGACCAGTACGACCGGAGCTGGACCAGCTCCCAGGTGCACCGGCACGGGACCGGGGCCGTGGTCGGCTTCGACCCGACCCACATCCACCGGGTCGCCAACCGCGGCCGGCAGGTCGCGACGACGATCCACGCCTACTCCCCACCGGAACTGTCGATGCGGTTCGCGCCGGCGCCGGCCGATGGCGGYCGGGCGGAGGATCCGCGTGCCGTCGAGATCCCACCCGCGGCCGCGGCAGCCGCGACGGTCCTGGGCCCGGCCGTCACCATCGGCGCGGYCACCGCGGCGATGGAGGCGGGCAGGGGCGACCGCAGGGCTCCGACCCACGCGGTGGCCGGGAGCGGCGCATGACGGCAACCGAGCACGCCACAGCCACACCACCGAGCCGGATTGACGCGATGCTCGCGGCGGCCCGGTCCCGGCTGCACCGACTCGAACCGGCGCAGGCCGCGCGTGCCCTGGCCGAGAACGGCGACGCGGTGCTGGTCGACATCCGACCCGCGGCGCAACGCGCCGCGGAGGGGGAGATCCCCGGCGCCGTCATCGTGGAGCGCAACGTCCTCGAATGGCGGTTCGACCCCACCAGCGACGCGTGCCTGCCACTGGCGACGGGGGACGATCTGCAGGTCATCGTGATCTGCTCAGAGGGTTACACCTCCAGCCTCGCAGCCGACTCGTTGCGACAGCTCGGCCTGTGGCGCGCCACCGACGTGATCGGCGGATTCCACGGCTGGGCGGCGACCGGGCTCCCCACCTGCCCGGCCCGCTGACCGCCGCGACCCGCCGGCCCGACCGAGGCTTCGACCGGGCCGGCGGGTTTACCCAGAGGGTCTACCCGGGGGGTCTACCCGGGGGGATCCCGGTCGTGCCGGCCACGTCATCGCCGCCCCTGCACCCCGCAGAGGTCAGGGGCGCATGCAGCGGCAAAAGCATCGGATGTGGTTCTGCGCACATTTCTCTACCGAAATCATCCCCCGAGAACCGGGGTAAGCGGACCTTCGCGGGATCGTCACCCGTACGCAATCGAACCCGGGTACCGCTCCAACCTTGATCGACGATGCCCCGCCGACGCCCCTCCCGGGCCGCGCCGGCCATCCGGCAACGATCTTCATGCAGGMTGTTTCCGCTGTCCAGTAGCGCTTCCCCGCCCATCCGGCGGTACCCGGCGAGCCCGGCACCGGCCGCCGTGGCGACCGAGCCCGACCGACGGCAACACCGATCCCGCCCGACGGCAGTCATCTCGGAACGCGCACGGTGCGTGACCATCTACCTCGGCACACGCCGGTACGGAGCCCCGGACGTCCGCGTTCCGGAACCCTTGCTATCCGGTCGAGAGACGTCTACGTTCCTCGGTTAACGAGACGAGACGGGATCGTTTCCGAGCGGGGCTCCGGCCAYGGTAGGCCAACCGAAAAGGCAGCGTCGACGGATTCCACCCGGAACGCCCGAGGGCTTCTCGGCTCGACCAGGTCGACCTGCCTGTCTGGGTGTAGACAACACCGGATTCGGCGGTCTGGAAAAGCAGTGTGTCCGCCTTTGCAACGTCAGCAGGAGACGGTATGCCCAGTCAGCCCAGCGTGCTACCCGCTCGAAGCTTCGCCACGCTCAGCTCCCTGTCCGCCGCGTGTCACCACGTGTCCGGCGGTGCACGATGAGCGCCGGCGTCCCGGTTCTTCCCGGCCGTGATCTGCCGCCACAGCCGTTCGGAGCTGGTTGGCCCGCCTACTGGCGCCAGGAAGCGGCATGCCGCGACGGCGACCCGGACGCATTCTTCCCGCCGGACGGYCGCAACACGAAAGCCCGGGCCGCGGCCGAGAGGCGGGCCCGCAAGATCTGCTCCGACTGCCCGGTGCAGCGCCCATGCCTGGCCACCGCGATCTTCTGTCAGGAAGAGCACGGGGTGTGGGGCGGCCTGACCTCGGACGAGCGTGCTTCCGTCGTCCCCCGCGGGCGGCTGAGCGCGGACGACGCCCTGGTCTTCGCCGACCGGCTGCTGCTGTCCGTGTCGGTCGCGAGCTGAGCGGACCGCGCCCGGTGACCCCGGGCGCGTCCCGCAGCGGTGATCGCCCCCTGGTCACGCGGTGGCTCCTCACGCCGGCCGATCTGCCCGGATATCGGCGGCGATGATCAGGATCATGGTTCCAGACGGCTCGGCCGCGACGCCCTCGCTATCCGGTCGGGCCATACCTCATTGACGGACCCRGCCCATCCTGGGCAGTCTGCATGTCATCACCTCACGCCGCGGGGCGTGCGGCGCGGCGGCGCGGGGACCGGACGCGGGAGGGCGCGGTGGGCACGGGTATGGCTCCCGGCGAGGCCGGATTCGACGATCCGGGCGGTGGCGGCAAGAAACCCCGGGCCGTGCTGCCACAGATAGACCCTGGGAAATTCGCCGGAAAATTCTTTTCCCTGAATATCATACTTTATATCGAACCAGCCCTGCAGGGTCCTGCTCGCCGTTCCGCGCCCGCCACGCCAGGTACGGATTCCCGGCAACTCCGGCTGGAACGGCAATTCCGGCTGGAACGCGACGGACGTCGCGCCGTCGATTTCCTCCCCGTACGGCGGAGAGTTCGCTCGTGAAACCACGGCGGCGCCTTCTTCTGCTGCGGCACGCAAAGTCGGACTGGGCCGAAGGGTCAATCCACGACGCCGATCGACCGCTGTCCGGATCGGGCCGGCGGGGCTGCGAGCTCATCTCGCGCTACCTCACGGACAACAAGCTCGCGCCCGACCTCATTCTGTGCTCCTCCGCGCTGCGGACCCGGCAGACCGTCGAGGGCCTCGCGGATGCGCTCCCCCCGAACGTCCCGGTCCTGACCGAGGACCGGCTCTATCTGGCCGAGGCGCAGGACCTGCTGGACCGGCTGCGTGAGATCGACGACGGAGTGCCCAGCGTGATGCTCGTCGGRCACAATCCCGGTATCCACACGCTGGCCGTGGCCCTGCTGCCCCCGGYCGAGCGATACCGGATCTCCACGTTTCCGACGGCGGCACTCGCCATCCAGGATCTGACCGTTACGCGCTGGGCGGAGCTGGGTCAGGACTCGGCCCGGCTCGTCTCCTTCGTCACGCCGCGGGGCCTGCGGGAGGCCGTCGGACCGGCAGGGGCCCCGAAACCCGGCCCGCCGGCCTGAGTCGGGAACGCCGCCGGCCTGAGCTCGGCCGGCGGCCGAGCGCCGCGGCGCGGCAGCCCGATGAACTGGTAGGTGCCGCGCCAGGCCTCGTGAACCAGATCGGCACTGCACTCAGTAGGCCTGCTCCATGATCTTGGATGCGAGGGCGAAGACGCCGCCAACGACCAGCAGTGCGCCAGCCGCGATCCACAACGGCACCGAGGCGAGCGGGAGGGCGAACGTCCCGACAACAAAGCCTACGATGATCAGAAGTACCGCGGCCCACGAACCCGTGTTGGCCTTGTGGTGACCGGTCTCACTAGCCACGTCCACTCCCGTTCGTCCTCATCGGGGCCGCCCGGCGACCCGATGCACATCGTTTTCCGGTGCGAGACTACCCGCGATCGGCATGTCCGATCCCGGATGGCGATGTACCTTTGCCCAATCTCGCCATTCTGCCCGATCTTGCCATTCCCTTCCCGCGCCGGGAGCCCGGTCACCCGAATCCGGCGACCCGCCGCAAGTCCACCAACTGGTCGTCGAGCCAGCGCCGCACGTCGTGGGTGCGGACCTGTCTGGCGGCCGCGGCGAGCCGACGATGGCGCTCCTCCATCGGCATCGTCAGCGCGGTGTACAGGGCGTCGGCCATCTGCTGCACGTCGAAGGGGTGCAGGGTAACGGCGAACTCGCCCAGCTCCTCGTGCGCCCCGGCCATCTCCGACAGCGCCAGCACGCCGCCACGCCGGTTGACGACCGCGACCTCCTTCGCGACCAGGTTCATCCCGTCGGCGATCGCGTTGACGATCAGAACGTCACAGATGGAGTAGGCCGCCACGGCGAGCKGGAAGTCYTCGACCATCCGCAGGTCGATCGGCTGGCGCCCCTCCTTGGTATGCCGGGCGTTGATCTCCGCGACGACCGCGCCGATCAGGGCGATGTAGTCGGCGTACTCCGGCACGTCGGTGCGGCTGGGCTGCAGCAGCGCCAGGAAGCTGACCTTGCCCACCAGCTCCGGATGCTGATCGAGTAGGGTGCCGAAGGCCAGAAAGCCACGCACGACGTTCTTGCTGGGGTCGGTGCGGTCCACCCGCAGGATGAGCTGACGGTCATCGTCGAGGAAGATGTAGCGCAGCATCGCCACATGCGCCGCCACCTCCTCAGAGGCCTGCGTAGCGTCCAGCGCCGCCGGGTCGACCGAGATCGGGTGGTACCGGGCGCGGACCACCCGATCCGCCACCGTCACCGTCAGCTGCTCCAGGTCGATCGGCAGRCCGAGCAGCTCCTGGGCGCACAGGACGAAGTTGCGGGCGTAGCGCCGGGTATGGAAACCGACCACATCACTACCGAGCAGCCCGCGCAGTAGTCGCTCCCGGATGTCGGCGGGCAGGATGCGCCACTCGTCCGGCCCCGGCCAGGGAATGTGGATGAAATGCGTGAGCACCGCATCCGKGCACTGCTCCCGCACCCAGTCAGCCACGAGGTAGAAGTGGTAGTCCTGCAGCAGGACAAGCGCCTTGCCACCCCGCGCGCGCACCTCGTCAACCACCGCGTCGGCGTAGGCCCGGTTGACCGCCGCGTAGCCGTTCTCGAAGGCGTCGTGCTCGGCCCGGGTGAACACCGGTGACAGCGACCGGCCGTAGAGGCCGTGCTGGATGAACCACAGGACCGGGTTGGACCACACGCTGTAGAAGTCGGCGTAGGCGGTCGGATCGGTAACGACGAGCCGGACCCGGATGGCGGGGCCGTCCGGGTCGCCCTCCACGAGCCGGGGCGAGGGATAGGTCTGGACGAGGATGGAGCTCCCGGCGCTCTCCCCGGCGACGGCGACGTCCTCCTCGCTGGCTGCGCCGCACACCCACACCGCGTCGTCGAGATGCTCGGCGAGTCCGGACAGGGCCGAGACGAGGCCGCCCGCCCCCCTGGTGACGGTACGACCGGTGGCGTCCCGGTCGAACCTGACCGGACCGCGATTGGACAGCAGCACGAGCGGCAGGTCGAGCGACAGGTCGAGCGGGTTGAAGTCCGACACGGCGGATGCGGCCTCCTGGTCACGGGCGGTACTCGGCGTCCGGCACCGCTGAACCCGAGCGCCCGAGCGCACGGGGACAATCCRGACTGTAGTAAGCCCGGCTTTCGGATGCACCGCGTTGYAACGCGGCTAGGACGTTGTTACCCAGACCTTCATCTGGTTACTGCTCTCACCCGAAAGGTGTCCTCCTGTAATCAGATGCCCCGGCAAGCCGCAACGGGGAGATCCCGTYCCACGTCGGGAGGCGTGCCGTGCCTCACCCCAGCCGTCTACAGACCGTCCCGGTAGTCCCGAACCTCCTGCACGGCCGATCCCAACGACGCCAGCGACGTCTGCAATGTGTCGCGTGTCTCCACCAGCGCGCTGGTCAACTGTTCGACCGCACGGTGCTCACTGCCGTCGGTCGCCGCGATCACCATCGCCTGCGCCTCCTCGATCATGCTCAGCGCGCCCTCCAACTGCCCGGCCACCTCCTCGGTGCGCCGGAACGCCTCGTCGAGCTGCGCCTTGACGTCGGCGATCGTGCCTGACACCCGTCCTCATCCCTTCCTGGAACCACCGCTCCTGGAACCACCGCTCTTCGATGCGCCGGCCGAAGCCTGCCCGCCGCCGAGGCCGAGACCGAAGCGGACCGCCACCGCGAGCGCGGCCAGCGACGCGATCACCCCGACCGGTTCCATCGGGGCGAGCCGGAACGTAGCCAGCACCATCACCGCGGCCGTGCCCGCGCCCAGGGTGCCCGCCCGCAACACCGCCTTCGCCCCATCCTCGCCGCCGGCCCCGAGGGCGACCAGAACGGCGGCGGCCACTGTCGACCCGACCAGGCATGGCAGCGCGGGCGCGGCGACGAAGGCCCGCAGAAGTCCGACGATCCCGAGGATGAGCAGGCAGGCGAGGGCGGTCAGCAGCCCGGCCGACGCCGGGCCGGTGCCCTTGGAGACGGCCCGCAGCTCGGCGGCCTTGCTCATCGCGTCCAGGCAGAGCTCGTATGCCTGGCGCGGCGCGGTCCGCGGGTCCACCTGCGCGGCGGACGGCTCGTGCGGGCCGCCGGCGCGGCCATCCCGCGCAGCCCGGCCCGCCCCCAGCGGCAGGCCATCCGACCGGTGCCGCTGCCGCGCGAGCCCCCGTCCCGTGCGGTCGGCCTCCCGTCCGGCCTGTGCCAATGATCGGCCCCGCCGATCGCCCGGTTCGGCCGGGACGTACCCGCCCCCGTCGCGGTAGAGGCCGCGATCCGCCGTCCCCTTCTTCGCCAGGCCGACCCGCGGGACGGCGGCAGCCGCTTCGGCCGAGGCGTCGCCGRCCGCCGAGCGCAGCTGGTCGAGCTCGGTGAGCCCATACTGGGCGAGGGGCTCGGCGACCTGGTCCCAGACACTGCGGACCCTGGCCCGGATGTCCTGGGCGGCGTCCCGGTGCCGACGCGCGGCCGCCCGGCCGTCCTGCCGTCGGTCGCGGGCGTCGCGGCCGGCCCGGGCCCGGGCCTCGTCGGACGCACCGAGCAGGCGCCGGTACTGCATCGCCGCCTTGGCCGGATCGTCAAGATCCGGGTCGCCAAGGCCCGCGTCGCCAAGGCCCGCGTCGCCAAGGCCCGCGTCGCCGAACAGGTCGGCGAGATCGGACGCATCCACCGGCACAGATCCAGCCACGATCCCGTTCCGTCCTCTCCCGGCGCCTGCTCGGCCGTCGATCCCCACGTCGCCGACAGCCGCCACGTCGCCGACAGCCGCCACGTCGCCGACAGCCGCCACGTCGCCGTCGCTTCCCGCCCCGTCGTCGGTCCGCATCGGACTACCCCTGATCCAACGGCGCGAACGGCACCACGGTGCGCGGTTCGGCCTGGACGTGCCGGTC
Organism: Frankia sp. CcI156; assembly: GCF_001983015.1. Classification (NCBI taxonomy): domain Bacteria; kingdom Bacillati; phylum Actinomycetota; class Actinomycetes; order Frankiales; family Frankiaceae; genus Frankia; species Frankia sp. CcI156. Next base: position 162,168 of record NZ_MOMD01000005.1, on the reverse strand, counting down.
GAACAGGACCGCCCGATTCGGCATGGTCCCACCGGTCACCGACCGGTGTCCGGCCAGGACGAACAGGTCGCTGCCGGGTACCCCGGCCGCCACCCACGCGGCGATGTCGTCCCGGTTACCCGGACCGAGGTCCTCGGCCAGCCGGGACACTCCCCGCCACCAGCCCAGCAGGTGCACGCGCTGCGCCGGTCCCCGGCGGGTGAGCGTGCGCAGGTCGTCCAGTCCGGTGCGACGGGTCACCGGGTCACGCGCCTCCAGCCCGGCCCGGCCAGCGTCCATCGCAAAGACGACGACGAGCCGCAGCGGCGGCGCGACCGGGCCCACGCTGCCGGTGAGTGCGGACTCCTCCCGGACACGGGTCTCGTCGGCGGCACCGGCCAGCACCGACCGCAGGCCGGTGACATCGGCGACCCGAACGGGATGCCCGGCCCGGCGCACGCGCGCCGCGAGCACCTCCGCGGCGGCGAGCGCCATCGGCTCCGCGACGATGATCTCGACCACCAGTCCACCGGCCGGGACCTGCGCGGCGACGCTGGCCGCCGCCGCCTGCAGGATGCCGACCGCCTCCCGACGCAGCGGACCGAGCACGGCGAGATGCCGGCCGGGCAGCGCGGCGAGCCGTACCCCGACCGCGGGCGGCGCGAGGTCCAGGGGCACGCCAACCAGCGCGAGGGGATCGACATCGTTCTCGGCACCGTCCCCTGAGCCGCTCCCGGAACCGCAAGCACGCCCCGGCGACGCATCGCCCGCCAGCAGGCTCGGACCGGTTTCGCCACCGTCGCCGATGATCGCTTCGGCCGCAACCGCCTCGACGGCCGTCGGCGCCGGACGCCCGTCCAACGCCTGGTAGATCGGGTTGTCGTCAAGAACCGCGGGGGCGTGACCAGCAAAGACCCGCGGGGGCCTCGCATTCGGCACACTGCGCGCGGTCGTGGCCGCCAGCCGCCCACGCAGCACGCCTATCGCCGCCGGATCCGGGAAGGCGACCCGGACGAGTTCGTTGCCCGCAGGATGGCCGTTGCGCCGGTTGACGATAGCCTCCCCGACGCCCGAGAGCGCGCCGGCAGCCTCGTTCGCCGTGGACAGCAGGACCCGTGACTCCGAGATCGAGGTACGCAGCGCCACGCGCAACGCGAACTGCCCGAAGATCGAACCACGCTTCCCGGCGGTGGCATCGAGCGCGTCGATACCGGACAGCGTCTGGCTGGCGAGCAGCAGATGGACCCCGTAGGCGCGGCCCTGGCGGGCCAGGACCTCCAGGTGCGCGACGGCCTCCCGCGCCACCGAGTCCATCGGGGTGAGCATCACCTGGAACTCGTCGACCACGACGATGATCCGCGGCCAGGCCGAGCTCCGGTCGGCCGCCCGCAGGCCTCGCAGGTCGCGGGCGCCGACCGCGCGCATCGCCACGGCGCGGCGGCGCATCTGTTCACGGACCGCCCGCAGCACCGCGACGCCGAACTCGCGGTCGCTCTCGATGCCGACGGTGTCGGCGTGCGGCAGGTAGAACGGGTCCGTCGGACCGGCGGCAAACTGGGCGAACTCCAGCCCCTCCTTGAAGTCGAGCAGATGGAAGCGGACCTGGTCGGGCCCGTAACGCGCGGCGATCCCGTAGATCACGTCGAGGAGCAACGTCGACTTGCCCGACCCGGCCTGGCCGCCGACGAGGGCGTGCACGGTGTCGTCGTCGAAGGTGAACCCCACCGGCCCGTCGGGGCCCTGCGCCACCTCGACACCCACCCCGGCTGCGCTGTCGAACTCCCACAGGCCGCGGGGCAGCATGTCGCTGATGGCGGGCGGGCGGGCGGCCTCCCGGGTGGYCGCCGCGGCGACCTGAGCCGCGACCGCTGCGACCAGCATGGAGTGCGGCGGCGGGTCCAGCTCGACCCGCAGCAGACCGGTCAGCGACGTGCGCCAGCCTCCCGCGGCGGCCCCGCGCCATCCCGGCCGATCGGCGAGGAGCTCGACCGCGGTGAACACCACCGACCTCGGCAGGGGTTCCGTCACCGAGTCCTCGTCCTCGTCGGCTCCCAGACCGCCGACGTCGGGATCCAGCGGCGTCACCGCATCGGGATCGTCTCGCGAGCCGCCCAGGACCGGCTCCACGCCGGACGGCCGGACCTCCACGATGGAGATCACCACCACCCCGCAGGACGGGCCCTGGGCCGCGATGGCGGCGAGCGCCCGCGCGCCCTCGTCGTGCAGCCGGGGCTCACCAAGCAGCACCAGGACGCGCCAGGGCTCCGAACGCGGAAGCCCGGCCTCCTCCCGCTCCCGCAACGAGTCGAACCGGCCACCGAGCCGGTCCACGGTGATTCTTCCCACCTCCGCCGACAGCTCCGCGAGGACCTCCTCGAGCCGGGCCCGCGTCGTGAGCGTGGGGGTGGCCACACCGGCGGCACGCAGCGGCGCAAAGCCGGCGAGCCCGGCACCGAACTCGTGGGGATCGTAGACGACGAGTCGGACCCACCCGGCCGGCGCCGCGGCGAGGACGCGGGTCAGCAGGCCACGCACGAGGTCGACCGCGGCGGGCCGGCTGGACCGGGTCGTCTCGATCCGCAGGTTCAGGCCGTCCAGCAGCGGGATGGCCAGTGGCACCGTCCGGTGCTGCGCCGTGGGATCGTCGGGCGGCACGATGACCTGACCGACCTGCCACAGAGCGGGCCGGAAACGAGCCCGGTCGCCGACCGGGGCGACGCCGAAGGGGCCGTGCCGCCAGTCGGGCGCCGCCCAGGACGCGCCGGCGAATCCACGCGCCCGGGAACGGGCGATCACGGCGGCCCGGGCGAGCTCCCCGGCGACGTCGAGCCGCCCCGCGCCGGACTCACCGGGGCCACCGACCTTCCCCGAGGCACCGGCCTTCCCGGAAGCACCGGAGCCCACCTCGGTCTCGATCCGGTCCGCCTGCTCATCCAGCCGGTCGGCGAGCGCCAGTGCCGCCCCCAGCGAGGACTGGATGCCGGCCACGAGCGTGCGCGCCCGCCGGGTACCCGACACGTCGACCTCCCCACACTGTGTGTTGCCGTGCTCGGCGTCGAGCCCCCCGACGACCATGACACGTCCGACGGAGCAAACATCCCAGAACGCGCCGACCGGCCGAACTGGCCTGCCGGCGCGACGGTCTGGACACAGGGACATCGCCGGACGAAAGCATGCGACGACATCGGCGACGTTATCGGTACAACCACCCRCCGCCTGGCCGTTCCGGACGACGGCGACGCCGGGACCACCCGAGCGGGCCACCCCCGACCGGCACCAAACCAACGGCGCCGCGCGTGTTCAATGATCCGTCGGGGCAACCGTCCCGGTCAGGTAAGCCAGCGCACCGATCGAAGGGGCGAAGGTCGGCGATGAGCAGGTGGAAAGGGAACGTCGGTGACGGACGCGGCTGACACGGCTGACACGGCGGGCCGCACGGAGACGGCGGGTCCGGCAGGTACGGCAGGTACGGCAGGTACGGCGGCGAAACAGCGACCGCTCGCCRTCATCGACGTCGACGGGGTGGTGGCCGACGTCCGACACCGATTGCGCTTCCTGCGCGCCAGTCCCAGCGACTGGGAGGCGTTCTTCGCGGCGGCGCCCGCCGATCCCCCCCTGGCCGAAGGGGTGGAACTGGCCCGCAAGCTGGCCCGAGACCACGAGGTGGTATGGCTGACCGGCCGGCCGGAGCGTTCCAGAGAGGCGACGCGGCGCTGGCTGACCGAGCAGGATCTGCCGCCGGGTGAGCTGCGGATGCGTCCGGACGCCGACCGTCGGCCGGCTCGGGTGTTCAAACGCGCCGAACTTCGCGAGCTCGGCGCCGGCCGTCGGGTCGCCGTCGTGGTCGACGACGACCCCGCCGTGGTGGACCTGCTGCGCGCCGACGGCTGGCCGGTCCTGCGGGCCGAATGGCTCGCCTACGAGGCGACGCTGGGCAACGCCCAGGAGACCGAGGGCCGCACCTGACCATGAGCCGCGCCTCGGCGATGTCGGGTACGGCCCGCGTCCGGCGGTCGGGCCCGCCGGTCAGCGCGAGGCCGACCGCCGGTACACGCGCGCGGCGAACGGCCCGAACACCACCAACAGACCCAGACACCAGGCGAGGGACTGCAGGAGGACGGAGACGACCGGACCGCCGAGGAACAACGCCCGCACGGCGTCGACGGTCACCGTCACCGGCTGATGCCGGGCGAACGCCTGCAGCCAGCCCGGCATGGTCTCCACCCGGGCGAAGGCCGAGCTGGCGAAGACCAGCGGGAAAATCCAGATGAATCCCGCCGACTGCGCCGCCTCCGCGCTACTCACCGACAGCCCGATGACGGCGGACAGCCAGGAGAAGGCGTACGAGAACAACAGCATCAGCCCGAACCCGGCCAGCGCCGCCGGCACCGTGGTCTCCCCGAACCGGAATCCCACGGCCAGACCTACCAGAAGCATCACCACGACGATGAAGACGTTGCGGGCGAGATCGGCCAGGGTACGGCCGGTGAGCAGCGCCGACCGGCTCATGGGAAGGGAACGGAACCGGTCGATCAGGCCCCGCTGACGGTCCTCCGCCAGCCCCACGCCGGTCAACATCGACCCGAAGATCACCGTCTGTAGGAAGATGCCCGGCATCAGGTAGTCCACGTACTTGACCCCGTCACCCACGTTGATCGCRCCACCGAAGACGTAGGTGAACAGCAGGACGAACATGACCGGCTGGATGGTCGCGAAGATGACGAGCTCGGGTATCCGCCAGGTCTGGATCAGATTGCGCCGGCACATCACCCACGCGTCAGCGACGGCCCACGACAGCCGCCCGCGCCCCGCCGGAGTCAGCTCGATGGTGCTCATATGGTCACCATGTCCTTGTCATCCTTGTCATCCTTGTCATCCCGGTCGTCCTTGTCATCCCGGTCGTCCCGGTCATCCCGGTCATCCCGGTCATCCCGGTCATCCCGGTCATCAGGGTTGCCGGTGTCGCCACGGCCGTCGCCGCCCGCACGTGCGGGCGGCGTCTCGCTGCCGGCCGAAGCGCGCCCGGTCATGGCGAGGAAGACGTCGTCCAGCGACGGCCGGTGCAGGGCGACGTCGGAAATCGGCACCCCCAGCTCGTCGAGACCCCGGACCACATCGGACAGCACGCTCGCGCCCGGTACCGGCACACTGACCCGACGCGTCTCCCCGTCGGCCGTCGCCGCGCCGGATCCGAACCGGGCGAGCACCGCCCGGGCGGCCTGGACATCCTCGGCGGCGTCACCACCGACGACGATGTCCAGCCGGTCGCCACCGACCTGCGACTTCAGCTCGTTCGGGGTACCCCGCGCGATGACCCGGCCGCCGTCGACCACCGAGATCCGGTGGGCCAGCCGGTCGGCCTCCTCCAGGTACTGCGTCGTGAGCAGGACCGTCGTGCCGTCCCGCACCAGATCGGCGATCACCCTCCACATCGCCGAGCGGCTGCGGGGATCCAGTCCGGTGGTCGGCTCGTCGAGGAACAGCACCGCCGGGTTGATGATCAGACTGGCCGCGAGATCGAGCCGCCGCCGCATCCCGCCCGAGTAGGTACGCGCCTGCCGACCGGCCGACTCGGCGAGCTCGAACCGCTCGAGCAGCTCGACCGCGCGGGCCCGCGCGACGCGGCTGCGCAGACGGTAGAGCCGCCCGAACATCTCCAGGTTCTCCAGGCCGGTGAGCCGCTCGTCGACCGCCGCGTACTGGCCGGTCAGACCGATCCGGGCACGCAGCGCGTCCGCCTGCCGGACGACGTCCAGACCGAGGACCCTGGCCTGGCCGCCGTCCGGGCGCRGCAGGGTCGACAGGATGCGTACCGCCGTCGTCTTGCCGGCTCCGTTGGGCCCCAGCACACCGTGCACGGTGCCGGCATCGACCCGCAGGTCCAGGCCCACCAGCGCTCGTTTGCCGCCGTAGCTCTTCTGCAGGCCCTCGGTGAGGACCGTCGGGTTGTCTGTCACGAGGCGGACCGTACGACGAACCACCGACAGTTCGGAACCGAATAAGGGCGGGGGGCTAGGCCGAGCTCCGCCGGATCCGACGACTGGCCAGCTCGTCGCCGGGATGGGTCGCCGGCGGATGACCAGGCCGCTCGCAGGGCAGTTCGGCCAGCTGGCCACGCATGTCGCGCAGGGCTCGGCCGACGGCGATGGCGAACACGCCCTGTCCACCCCGGACAAGATCGATCACCTGATCGTCCGAGGTGCACTCGTACACGGTGGAGCCGTCGCTGATCAGGGTGAGCTGCGCCAGGTCGTCCACGCCGCGGGTACGCAGATGTTCCACCGCCACCCGGATGTTCTGCAGCGACACACCGGCCTCAAGCAGCTTGCGGACCACGCGCAGCACCAGGACGTCACGAAAGGAGTACAGCCGTTGGCTGCCGGAACCGGACGCGTCGCGGACGCTGGGGACGACCAGAGCGGTCCGAGCCCAGTAGTCGAGCTGGCGGTAGGTGATGCCCGCCGCGGCGCAGGCCGTCGGCCCCCGGTACCCGACGTCGTCCCCCGGCGGTTCGRGAATCTCATCCGGAAAGAGCTGGCCCTGTTCGATCATCGCTGTACGCACTTCGCCGCCATGCCAGCCCCATCCTCTGGACCGTTCCGGATCCGTCCCGACCGCCGACGTCACCCGACGCCGCCATCCCGGACACCCGGCCCGATCGAACCGTTTCCACTGTCGTGCGGCCTGCCACGATCACCTCGACCRCACGACTCCCCGACCACCGACGGCCGGCGAGGCCGCGGCGTGGCACCCCTGTGCCCGTAATCCGGGACCGCCCGTCCACCCGTCGGCACGGAACCGGGCAGAGCACATCACGCCGTTGCCACGGCCCGGCAAGGTCAGAGCCGGAGAGAGCCCGTTCCGCCACGTCTACCGCGGGCAGGGGCACGAACTCTACGGTCGGGCTCTCCCGACCGTAGGAGCGACGCGCGGTTCCTTCAATGATCTAAGCCGGCGTGTCTGGAGTCCAGCGGACGTCATTCAACAGATCGGTCAAATCGGAAGCTCGCCCCGATACTGCCCGCACTGTGGATCACAGTGGATCACAGCCGACCTCGGCCACGGCTCGCTGAMAGTCTCAGCGGCCGACCTGCTCCCAGGCGGGCACGCCAAGGGCTGGGAAGCCTCGGGAGCCGGGAACCCTCAGGAGCCGGGGGTGTTGAAATCCTCCGGGGAGATCGTGTCAAGGAACTCCCGGAACTTCTCCAGCTCGCTCTCCTGTTCTTGTTCCTGTTCCTCGGGAACGGTGATCCCGGCCTCGGCCAGGACCGCCTCGACCCCGTAGACCGGCGCTCCCATCCGCATCGCCAACGCGATCGCGTCGGACGGCCGGGCGGAGACCTCCACCCCGTTGCCGAACACGAGCGTGGCGAAGAAGACGCCGTCCTGGAGGTCGGTGATGGTCACCCGGGTCAGGTCCGTCTGCAGCGCACGCAACACGTCCCGCATCAGGTCATGGGTCATAGGTCGAGCCGTCGTGATGCCCTCCTGGGCGAAGGCAATCGCCGTCGCCTCGACAGCACCGATCCAGATAGGCAGATACCGCTCACCGCCCACCTCCTTGAGCAGGACGATCGGCTGCTTCGACGGAAGCTCGACTCGCACGCCGACGATGTCCAGCCGATGCACCGATCTACCTCCTCGCAGGTGGGGCGGGGCGGGATGTTGTGACCGGAGCCAGAAAACCCCACAGGGGAGACAGTATCCCCGCTTCCGTCCGGCGTCAGCGCGCCCACCGGTTCGGCTGTCCGGCAAGGCACTMCGAGCGCAGCCCCGACAGCCTCCTCACCTTGGTCTCAACTCGATCGTCCCGCCGCCAGCCGGGAGCGCAACAGGGCCGCGTGCAAGCGGACCAGCAACGCCGCCAGCTCATCGGCGGTCTCGGCGTGCCGTCCCGAGCCCTCACCACCGCGCTGGCCCCGCAACGGGGCGACGGCGGCCTCGATGAGACCAGCCTCACGGTCGGCCACCGTACGGGCGGCCCGCAGATGCCGGGGCTGCACGCCGTGGCCGGCCAGCAGCGCCACGGTCCGCGCGACGAGCAGGGCGTCGGAATCGTAGTACCCGCCGCCGGCGATCGGACCCACCAGGCCGTGCTGTTCCAGCTCGGTCAGGGCCTCGTCGCCGAGCCCCGCGGCGGCGAGAAGCTCCCGGCGCGACATTCTGACCCTTTCCGCCCCGAGGAACGCGTCCAGGCCGGTAGGGGCCGGATGCGGGGGCAGCGCGCGGGGTCCAGGCCGATGCACCGGGGTCTCACCGCGGTCGAGCGACGCCAGCTCCTCCTTGATCACGCGCAGCGGAAGAAAGCGCTCCCGCTGCGCGTGCAGGACGTAACGGAGCCGGGCGACGTCGTCGACCGAGTACTTGCGGTAGTTCGCGCTGGTACGGGCGGGTTCGACGAGTCCCTCCGCCTCGAGATAGCGGATCTTCGACAGGGTGATGWCGGCGAAGTCCGCCCGCAGACGGTCGAGAACCTGGCCGATGTTGAGCACCTTCGCGTTCTGTCCGGCCTGGTCCGAGCGCGTTGCGCCCGAACGCGGGGCCGACGATGCCGCGGCGAGGCCGCCGCTCACCGTGGGTCCTTCCTCGTCACCGTGCCGCTGACCCCCCGTAGCTCGCGCCAGTCAGGAACACCAGTCGGAACTTGCCGATCTGTACCTCGTCGCCGCTGGTGAGCTCAGCCGAGTCGATCCGCTCGCGGTTGAGGTAGGTACCGTTCAGGCTCCCGACGTCGCGAACCGAGAAGCCCTTGGTGTACGGCGAGCGATGGAACTCCGCATGCCGACGGGAGACGGTCACATCGTCGAGGAAGATATCGCTCTCGGGATGGCGGCCGACGGTCGTCATGTCGGCGTCCAGCAGAAAACGACTMCCCGCATTCGGCCCCCTCTTGACGACGAGCAACGCCGAGCCGGGAGGTAGCGCGTCAACGGCGGCCACGGCGTCCCGCTCGGTCGACTCGTCGACGTGATCGCCCTCGATGCCGGACAGCGCGGCCGCCAGGTTCAGCGTTGACGTCTGCTCCGCGGGTCTCTCCGGCGCCACGGGCTCACCCGGACGTACCAGAGGAGACCCGCACCGCGCGCAATACAGCGCGTCGGACGGGTTCTGCTGTCCGCACCTCGTGCAGAACACAGTCGCGTCCGCTTCCTGCCGGGATCCCGCACGGGCGGGGTACCCCAGCCGCTTCGGCCGCCACCGGACGGGCGGCGGGAACGTCTCTGCCAACACTGCGATGGTGKTAGCCAGACGTCCGCAGCCCACCCCCATCACCAGGATGATCACATGGCGACGGTCGGGCCGTCCACGATCRTGCCCCGGTGCACTCCGAGGCTAGTGCATCGCGGGCACGGTCGTGAAAAGAGTGCGACCCGTGTTGTTCGGCGTGGCGTGGCCCACCACCCACCAGAAGCACCAACCAGATACTCTCAGTTTTCCTTCACGTGCTCCGCGTACTCTTCGGCGGTCAGTAGGCCGGTGACGTCGACGACATCCGCGACCGTGAGCTCGACGAGCCAGCCTTCCCCATAGGGATCAGAGTTGATCAGTTCCGGCGCACCGGCAAGTGCCTCGTTGCGCGCCGYCACCTCTCCGGCGATCGGCGCGTAGATCTCGGACACGCTCTTGGTCGACTCGACCTCTCCGAAGGACTCACCGGCCTGGACCGCGGAGCCGAGGTCGGGCAGAGAGACAAAGACGATGTCGCCCAGCGCCTCCTGCGCGTAGGACGTGATGCCGACCCGTGCCGTGCTCCCGTCGAGCCGGATCCATTCGTGCTCACGGGTGTACTTCAGGTCGTCCGGGTACACCGGAGATCGCCTCCCCTTGCTCTGACCACTGCGCGGACCGCTCTGCGCCGCCCGGCCCGACGCCATACCGTGCCGCGCCGCGCCGTGAACTCCACCAGGAACCACGTTCCTCGGCTGGCCCGGGGACAGGGGGTCTCCTATCCGGCCGGACGGGCGTAGCGAGGACTCGGAGCGGGTCGCAGCGCACGGATCTCGATGTGCTCGGAGGTCCGAACGGTCGCCTGCGCCCCGTCCCGTGCCGCTACCGTATCGAGCACCCCGCCGGGGATCCGCATCGCCTGGTCCAGCGTGTGGGCGTCGCCCACCACCCGCAGCACGTACGGCGGCGCGATCGACGTGCCGTCGACCACCAACCCCCGCCCGGGCTCGTCGGCCACGTAGGTCGAGACGACCGCTCGGACCCCGGCGATCTCGATCGCCTCGGCGCCCGCGTCCCGTAGCTCCTGCAGGGCGTCGACGAGGATCGAGGCGTCGACCGCGCGGTGAGGGTCCTGGATCGTCAGCTCGAGCCCCGATCCGGTGACCGGCACCATGCCGGTGAGGATCGCCAGCCGGTCGGCCTCGCGACGCACCTCGTCCGGCCCGGCCGCCGGGGCCGGCACCGACGTCGGCACGGGCGGCATCATCGGTTCCGCCTCCCGGCGGAGCTGCTGCTCCCGGGCTGCCAGGGACCGGTCGACGGCGCCGATCGCACCGAGGGTCGCGGCGAGCTCGTCCGGCCGCGCGGTGGCGAGTCCGAAGGACGGCTGCGCGGACCGGGTCGCGGCGACCGCGGCGAAACCGAGACCGGCGAGCAGGACCAGACTCAGGGCACGCCGCGTCCGGGCACGACCCGGCCGGACGTGCCCCGGAACCGGGCTCGGTGTCGGCTCCGACGCGACAGGGACCACGACGGGCGACGTGGGCGGGTCCGACGGCGCATCGGAGACCGGCGCATCGGAGACCGGCACCGGATCGGGCTTCGGATCGGATGCGGACTTCCGTCCGGGCCCGGATTCCGAAGGGTCGCCTGTCGATGTCACCGCCATCGTCAGACCTTGATCAGATGTTGGCGCAACGCGGTCGCGGTGGTGAAGATGCGGATGCCCAGCACCACGACCACCGCGGTGGACAACGCGCCGCCGAACCCGATCAGGTCGCCGAGCAGCACCATCAGGACGGCGATCGCGACGTCGAAGACGAACGAGACGATGAACACCCGGTCGTCGAACACCCTCTCCGCGACGGCCCGCGCGCCGCCGAGAGCAGCGTCCACCGCGGCCACCACGGCGACTGGGAGGTAGGGATCCATCCAGTCGGGGACGGTCGGGCCCAGCACCAGGCCGGCCGTCACGCCCAGGGCAAGGGCTACCACGGCGATCATGATTCGCTCCGTCGAGCATGCCGCAGCACCTGGGGATCGGCCGCGGGCAGGGTCAGGTTTCTGACGGTGACGACCGACAGGGAGGTCACCGGTGAGTCGGGACGATGCCGCAGCCGGTCGATCACGGCGGACTCCTCGAGACGCCGCACGAGATCGTCCGGATCACCCACCGCTTCGACGGTGTACGGCGCGATCATCGGTACGAATCCGACGAGAATGAGATCACCGGCCGCCCGGATAGCGCTRAGARCCGTCAGGCGGACGCCGTTGACCGCGACAGCCTCGGCACCCGAGATCCACAGCACGTTGACGAGATCGGCAAGATCTCGATCTTGAATCCGGGTCCAGCCGGACGCCGGTGCGGGGTGGGGACCGGCGAGCCCGGTCAACGGGCGCAGCGGGGTGGGTGCCGTTGACGCACGAGGTGCCGACGGTGCCGACGGTGCCGACGGCCCGGGGGCGGTCCGGTCCGCGAGCTCGATCCGGGCACCCGGTCCACGCACGGGGGACCAGCCTGCCGCCGGCCCGAGATCCGACAGCGCCGCCGTGGCCCAGGCCAGCTCACGCTCGGCCCGGGCGCGCTGTTCCCGCGCCGTCTTCACCCGCAGGCGCAGCTCGCCGACCCGGGTCGCGGCCGCAGTGGTCACGGCGGATCGCTCATGTATCTTCGCGCGCAGGGCCGCGACGAGCTCCGCACGTTCCCCGGCCGTCGTCGCGGCACGCCGGGCCCCGGTCGCGATCACCAGGCCGAGCAGGCCGAGGACGAGGGCCAAGGCGAGGGGACGCTGCCAGGGGCGACGGGGCCGCCCGGAGACGCCGCAGGGATCCGAAGGGCCGGCGGCCCCGGGGCATACCGGCCCTCGGCGTGGCCATCCGGTCCGTTCTCGCACATTCGGCATTCTGACCGACCGGACACCGAGCGCCGCCGACCAAGGCCTCGCCGCGCGTGCCGCGGCTACCGCGCCTCGACCACCTCGACCCAGCGCCGCAGCAGCACGTGGGCCTCCTCGATGTCGGCGCCCTCCGACCACAGGTGGGTGACCGCCTCGCTCGGGTCAGGCAACACCAGGATCCAGGAGCCGTCCGGACCGACGATCCGAACCCCGTCCGTGGTGTCGATGACATACCCCGTATCCGGGTCGACCGACTCCACCACGCGACGCATGACGGTGCCCTTGACCGCCCACGGGGTGGGCACTGAACGGCGCAGGATCGCCACCGAAGGTATCCGGGCGTCGATGGTGCTGAGTGTCAGCCGGGTCCGTGCCACCAGGGCCAGCAGTTTCACGAACGCCGCGATCCCGTCGATCGCGGGGGCGAACTCGGGGACGATGAAGCCGCCCCGCCCGTCGGCGGCGAAGACGATGCCGTCGTCACGGGCGACCCCGGTCAGCGCCGCCGCCGACAGGGAGGTCCGGCGTACCGTCAGCCCGTGGAAGCGGGTGACCTGGTCGGCTACCCGGGTGATGGTCACCGGGAGGGCTACCTCCGCGCCGGGATTCTCCGCCGCGACGAGGTCGAGGAACACCAGCAGGGCCCGGTCATCGTCGATAAGGTCCCCCCGCTCGTCAACGATCGTGACGCGCTCGCCGACATGATCGAACCGCACGCCGAAGGCCGCCCCGGAGCTGGCGACGAGGGCGCCCAGGCGGTCGGTGGCCCGCAGATCCTCCAGGGCGCTGCGGGGCGGGATGGTCTCGTCAACGCGTCCGTTGACGGTGAGCACGTCAACGCCGAGCCGGCCGAGCAGTGTCGGCAGCACCAGGGACGCCGAGCCACCCGAGGAATCAACGACGATCTTGAGATCCGCCTCGGCGACGCCGGCGGTATCGACCCGGTCGAGCAGATCCTGGATGTAGAGATCCATGGTACGGGCCGGGAAACGCAGGTCACCGATCTCACCGGGAAAGGCCCGGCGGAACTCCTGGCGGGAGAAGACCCGGTCTAGCTTGCGCTGTGCCACCGGGGAGAGGTCGTCGCCGTCGGCATCCAGGAAGATGATGTCGATGCGTTCCGGGTCTCCGGGGGTGGTGCGCAGCATGATCCCCCCGGCGGCGTTGGACGAGCGGACGTCGAAGCGGGTGACYGGCATCGGTGCCACCTCGAGATCACGGACGTTGATGGCGCCGGCGGTCAACGCGCTGATGACGGCCCGCTTGAGGGCCCGGGCGGCGCGGGAACCGTCCCGCGCGGTGGTGACGGTGGCCCCCTTCTTCAGGGTCGTGGCGTAGGCGCCGGCGAGGCGCACCACCAGCTCCGGGGTGATCTCCGCGTTCACCAGGCCGGACACCCCGCGCGGCCCGAACAGGGTCCGCTGGCCGCGGGACTCCCAGATGACGGAGGTGTTGACGACCGCGCCGGCCTCGATCGTCTTGAACGGATACACCTTCACGTCATGGGAGACGAACGCCTCCTCGCGGACGACRCACTCGTCTCCGACGACGGCGCCCTCCTCGATCCTGGCCGCCCGCAGCACGTCGGTGCTCTTGCCGATGACGCAGCCGCGCAGGTTCGTCTGCGGGCCGATGAGCGCGTTGTCCTGGACGATCGCCCGGTGCAGGAACGCGCCGCTCTTCACCAGCACGTTGCTGCCCAGCACGGAAAACTCCCGCAGCTCGGCGCCGGCCTCCACCTTGCTGTAGTCACCGACCACGAGCGGCCCCTTGAGGATCGCCTCCGGATGGACCTCGGCGTCCTCACCGATCCACACCCCGGGGGACACCTCGAAACCGCCGATCTCCACGTCGACCTGGCGGTTGAGCACGTCGGCCTGGGCCCGTTGGAAGCTCGCGATGGTGCCGACGTCCWCCCAGTACCCGGACGCCACGTAGCCGTACACCGGGGCACCCGCCTCGACCAGCCGGGGGAAGATGTCGCCGGACCAGTCCACCGCCTCGCCGGGCGGCACCTGGGCAAGCACCTCGGGCTCCATCACGTAGATGCCGGTGTTGACGGTGTCGGAGAACACCTGCCCCCAGGTCGGCTTCTCCAGGAAGCGCTGGATCCGTCCGTCCTCGCCGGTGATGACGATGCCGAACTCGAGYGGATCGGGGACGGATTTCAGCGCGACGGTGACGAGCGCGCCCTGACGCCGGTGGAAGGCAACCAGGTCGGTGAGGTCGATGTCGGTCAGCGCGTCCCCGCTGATGACCAGGAACGCCTCGTCCCGCAGGGCGTCCTCGGCGTTCTTCACGCTGCCGGCGGTGCCCAGCGGGGTCGTCTCGGTGGCGTACGACAGGTGCATCCCGAGCTCGTCACCGGAACCGAAGTATGTCCGGATCATCGAGGCCAGAAACTGGACGGTCACCACCGTCTCGTCGAAGCCGTGCCGTTTGAGTAGGCGCAGCACATGCTCCATGATCGGCCGGTTGACGACGGGGAGCAGTGGTTTGGGCAGGTTCGCGGTCAACGGACGCAGCCGGGTGCCCTCGCCACCGGCCATGACGACGGCTCTCACCGGTCACCTCCCACTTGCGCTGGTCCGGGCGTCCGCCCGGAAGCGCCGGACGAGCTGGCCGGCCTGGACGAAGTACAGAAGACCAGACCACCAGTACAGGGCAGTACCCCAGATCGCGAACGCCCATCCGACCGGGCGTGCCGCGGTGGCCAGCCAGGAATCCCCGGCGGACAGCAGCAGGAGAGGGAAGGCGTACAACAGGTTGAACGTCGCAGCCTTGCCCAGGTAGTGCACGGGCAGCGTGACGCCGACCCCGATCCTGCGCAGCAACGGCGGCAGCGCCAGCAGCGCCACGTCGCGGGCAAGGAGCAGAACCGCGAACCAGACCGGCACGATCCCGCGGAGGGTCAGAGCGACGATGGTGGCGAGGATGTAGAACCGGTCGGCGAGGGGATCCAGCAGGACGCCGAGGCGACTCGTCTGGTTCAGCACCCGCGCGAGCTTGCCGTCCAGGTAGTCGCTGATTCCGGCGAACGCGAGAACGCCGAGCGCCGCACCGTCCGCCTTCGGACCCAGCACCAGCCAGAGGAAGACCGGCACGCCGAGCAGCCGCAGGGCGGACAGYGCGTTCGGAACCGTCCAGATCCGGTCCGAGGCGGTGGGCATGGTCATGCGGCCGTCTCTCCTCCACCGGTTGGGCGGCGCGACGCGCCGCGAAGGCGGTGAACGGCAGCCCACCGCACCCGGCGCTCCCGCAGGTCCCCACCCGACGGGTTCGGCGCCAGTGGGGACGTCCGGGCCCGGTGGGGGCCGCAACGCCCCGCCGACGGGCCGGACATCGCTGACGCTAGCGGATCGTGGGACACGGGGAGCGGAGAGGGATCCGCCGGCGGGGTACCCCGGCGTTCGGACCGGGTCGGATGGGACCGGGCTCAGAGGATGCGGCCGACCTTGTAGGTGGAGCTGTAGATGGGCCGCAGCGACACGACACCGCCGGTCTGCGGGGCAGCCCACATATACCCATTCCCGGCATAGATGCCGACATGGTAGATATTCCCAGGAGTACCGTAAAAGATCAAGTCGCCGGRCTGCTTGCCGGACTGGGGCACCTTCATCGAGACCCGGTACTGGTCCTCGGCCACGCGCGGCAGCGAGCGGCCGAGTTGTTTGAAGACGTACTGGACGAGTCCGGAGCAGTCGAACGAGTACGGACCCTCCGCGCCCCAGACATACGGCTTACCCTTGTTCAACGACGCGAGGTAGACGGCCTTCTCCCCGATCGAGCTACCCGGGATGACCTTTGGGATCGCCTGGTCGATGACGGAACCCGACCCTCCCGAACCCGACCCTCCCGAACCCGACCCTCCCGAACCCGACCGTCCCGGACCCGTCGGACTCGCGATCGTCACCGTGGCGGCACCGGCCACGGAGGGACGCAGGGCGTTCGATCCGTCGAAGACCGCGGTGATCGTCGTCGTGGAGAGCAGGCGCGCGGTGATCTGCGCGGCGCCGTTCGCGTCGGTCCGCAACCTCGTGGAGGTCTRCCACTGGGGACCGTTCACCACGACGATACGGACGTCCTGGTTCGCGAGCGGGGTGCCGCTGTCCGATTCCAACGCCCGCACCGTGAGCACCACCGGGGTGTTGGGCGCGACCGAGGTCTTGTCCGCGGCGATCGAGACGCTGGTGAAGACGGGGTCGTGGTCCGCGATGGCGGTGGCCAACGGGGCGAGCCTGCGGGCCGAGGCCGCATCGCCGCCGGTGGCGTGGTGTCCCGGGACGAGCGCGGCTTCCTGGGTGAGGGAGTTCGACTCCAGTGACGAGGTTCCGTCGGCGCCCCCGGGGACGGTGGCCGCGAAGGCGGCGGTCGAGGCCGCGATCGTCCCGGTGGTGAACGCGGCGATGGTGACCGCGCGTCGCGGAGGAGGAGTGGTACGGCGGCGAGCCGCGCCGGAGCCTGAGGAGCCGTGGGGCGCCGGCGGGCGCTGACGATTCCGGACGAACTGGTCCCAGTCCTCCGGAAGCCAGGCCATACCACGACGGGGCAAGACGTGTCCTTCCCGTGCGCCTACGAGGGAGCTGTCGGGTTCGGGCTGRCCAGCCCGGCGGCCGACGACCCGGTCAGTGCCGTCACCGCCAGAACGCGGCCGGATCCRCCGGCCACACCCGGAACCACGGCTCCCCGCACCTGCCCCGACATACTCGGAGGGGCCGCCGAACCGGGGGCAGGACCAGGCACATCGGTCCGACGGGTATCTCTATCAAAATAGGTATATCTGTATGACATGTAGCAGACACTTCATAATCCGGACACCTATGGATCGGTAGAACAGAAGTGCCGTTGATGACCATAGTGGACATACCCGGGCGGCTCGCAATCACCCCCACCCCAACGCTTGAACACGGCACCAGAAGACCGTCGCTACTCGGCAAGAAGTACGGATGCCGTCACGCCGGGTGTCCGTCGGCGGCTTGATCACGCCACCTCGCGTCAGGTCGTCACGACGCCCCGAGCATCGACGTGTCGTAGATCTCGCCGGCTGTCTCGTCGGCGATCCGGCAGCGGAACGGGCCGGGTCGTCAGGGTGCGGGCGGCGGGTTCACGCTCGGGACGGAACCGACCTGCGCCGGCGGCTGCCCGGGCGACGGCTGCCCGGGCGATGGGTGCCCGGGCGATGGGTGCGCGGGCACGGGCCCCCGCGACGGATCCGGCGGAAGCACGCTCGCCGCAGACCGGGCCGGCACGACGGGCGCGGCTCCTGCCGAGGATTCGGCGTGCGCGTACACCACCAGGTTGTTGAGATAGTGCCTGGCCTTCCGGTCGAAGGCGCCCCCGCAGGTGATCAGGCGCAGTTCAGGGCGGATTACCGGTCCGTAGACCCGGTTCGTCGGGAACCTCGACTTCACCACGTTCTCCGCGCGATCGACGACGAACGTCGTGGACACGCCGGTCGGCGAAGCGACCTCGATACGGTCGCCGGGCACGAGCTCGTGCAGCCGGTAGAAGACCGCCGGGCCGGTGGTGGAATCGTAATGGCCGACGAGCACGGCAGGGCCGATGCCACCAGGCGCCGGACCGCGGTCATACCAGCCGACATCTCCCCATGCCTTGGGCACCCCGAGCGTGCCATCCGGGTTCAGACCCAGATGAATGATCGGAGCGTCCACCCTGATCCGGGGGATGCGCAGCCGGGACGGATTGTTGACGACCACCACTGGCTGCTCGGGGACGGCGGGAGGTAGCCCGAACCGGCCGGTCGTCGGCACGGGGGTGGGCGGCGGCGGGACGTCGGCGATGTCGGCCGTCGCGTCCGCCCCGGGAGCGCCATGGACGGCATCGAACGCCGGTTCCGCCAGCCGGAAACCGCTGCCGAGGACGAGGACCGCCCCGACGAGGAGAAGCCACCGCCAGAGCGGGATGCGCCGACCCGCGACGGGTGTCCGGACGGAGAAGGCCGTCGGTGCGCCGTTCGCGGGCCGCTGGTTACCGCCGCCCGTCCCACCTTTCACAGCTCCTCCCGCCATCCCGCCCGTCGATCGTCCACGTACGCGTGCGGATCGCTCCCGAGGTGGATCGTCCGGCGCCCCGCCCGCGGCTCCGAACCGTCACGTGCCAGGGTCACGAAACCACCGACGGTGACTCTACCAATCAGTGAAGATACTTTCCGTGAGCGGCATGCTTGTGAGCGAGGTGTACCGGTCTCAACGATTCCGAGATCACCGAAAACTGGACGAACTAGACCGAAAAAGCAACCCGATCGCCGCCACAAGGAGGTCGATCCGGCCGCACCACGCCCGGGCGGTTAACCCGCATCCCCACACTCAGTCGCTATGGTATCACTCGCAGTAACGAATAGATCACCGTACGTGAGAGAGGGGACCAGATGAAGAAAGGTATGGGTCGAAGCGCCGCCGTTCTCGCGATATCAAGCGCGGCGAGCGTCACCCTAACCTTCGGGCCCGGCCTGGCCGCTGCCCACRCCCTCGACGACAAGGACAACCACCGGTGCGACGACAAGAAGGACGGGTGGGGCCTCTTTGGCGACAAGGACAATCTGGACGRCAAGGACCGCGACCGCGATGACAAGATCGACGGCGACAAGMGGATCCGGGCCGATCGGATCGACGACGGCAGGGACGGCCTGGACGGCAAGAACGGCAAGGACGGTCTGGACGGCAAGGACGGTCTGGACGGCAAGAACGGCAAGGACGGCAAGGACGGCAAGGACGACTGGTTCAACTGGGACGACAAGAAGCGCGACTGCGCCATTGCCGGCGTCGGTGCCGGCGTCGGTGCCGGCGTCGGGCCGGGGGGCGGGCCGGGGGGCGGTGTCGCCGCAGGTGGCGGCGGGATGGCCGACCCCGGGTCCTCGCCCCTGCTCCCGCTGGCCGGTGCGGCAGTGGGCGCCCTGCTGATCGGCGCCGGGGTTACCCGACGGCGCGCCCAGGGTGCGAGCTGACCCTGCTGTTCGGCGGCCCTGCGGCGTGCGGACACCCTCGTGGGTGACGGCCTCGGCCTGGTCCCACGCGGGGCCCACGCACGAGGGTCGGGGGTCGCGTCGTCAACGACGCGACCCCCGGTCACCGTAGTGGTCGCCGGTACGGTAATGTGGCTGCTGTACGGGACGTGGCGCAGCTTGGTAGCGCACCAGACTGGGGGTCTGGGGGTCGCAGGTTCAAATCCTGTCGTCCCGACAGAGGTGGTAAAACCCGTTGCTCAGGCAGGTGAGCCTGCTCAACGGGTTTTTTCGTCGTAAGCCGCCGTCACGCCGGTCCGGCCGGACCGGAAAGCCCACCCGGCTGACGGCCGGAACCCGGTCCAACCGTCAGCCGCCGCCCCTGCGGTCGCCGCGTTCACGCACCCGCACCGAGATCGAGATGGGCGAACCGGCGAAGCCGAAGTCCTCCCGGAGCCGGCGTTCCAGGAATCGACGGTAGGACGACTCCAGAAAACCCGTCGTGAACACCACGAACCGCGGCGGGCGCACTCCGGCCTGGGTCGCGAACAGGACCTTCGGAACCCGCCCTCCACGTGCTGGCGGCGGGGTCGCGGCGACGACCTCACCCAACCAGGTGTTCAGCCGGCCGGTCGGGATCCGGGTACCCCAGGACTCCAGCGCGGTGCGCAGCGCGGGGGCGAGCCGGTCGGTCGCACGCCCGGTACGGGCCGAGACGTTCACCCGCGGCGCCCACGCGACCCGGCCGAGGTCACGGACGATCTCCCGTTCCAGGGTGAGCCGGCGGTCGGTGTCCACCAGGTCCCACTTGTTGAAGGCGAGGACGAGGGCCCGTCCCGCGTCGACGACCATCGAGATGACCCGCTGGTCCTGCTCGGTCACCGGCTCGTCCGCGGCGAGCAGGACGATGGCGACCTCGGCGGCTTCCAGGGCCGAGGCGGTGCGCAGCGACGAGTAGTACTCGGCGCCGGAGGCCTCCCGGACGCGACGGCGCAGCCCGGCGGTGTCGATGAACATCCACTCCTCGCCGCCGACCGTCACCAGCTCGTCGACCGGGTCCCGGGTGGTGCCGGCGACGTCGTGCACCAACGACCGCCGGCTGCCGGCGAGCTTGTTCAGCAGACTCGACTTGCCGACGTTGGGCCGGCCGATCAGGGCGACCCGCCGTGGGCCGTCGGACTCGGTGAGGATCTCGCGCGGCGCCTCGGGCAACGCGGCGAGCACGGCGTCGAGCAGGTCTCCACTGCCCCGGCCGTGCAGGGCCGAGACCGGGTGCGGCTCGCCGAGCCCGAGGCTCCACAGCGCCGCCGCATCAGCCTCGAATCGTACGTCGTCGACCTTGTTCGCCACCAGGATCACCGGCAGCCCGCAGCGGTGCAGCACCCGGGCGACCGCCTCGTCGGCGTCGGTGGCACCGGTGACGACGTCCACGATGAACAGCACCGCATCGGCGGTGTCGAGCGCCGCGCGGGCCTGCTCGGAGACCTGGGCGGCCAGCCCCGTCGCGTCGGGTTCCCAGCCGCCGGTGTCGACGAGGGTGAACCGCCGCCCGCTCCAGACCGCGTCGTAGGCGACGCGGTCACGGGTCACCCCGGGGACGTCCTCGACGACCGCGGCCCGCCGGCCGAGGATGCGGTTGACCAACGTCGACTTGCCCACGTTGGGTCGCCCCACGACGGCCACCACCGGTTGACCGATCCCGGGGCCCGCGAACTCGCCGTCGAGCTCGCCCGCGAACCCATCGGGGCCGCCGACGTCATCGCCGAGGCCACCGTCGGCAAACCGGTCGAACCCGGCCGCGCCGAGGTCCGTTGATAGGTCTTGTCCGCTCATCACTGTCACTGCCAACTGTCATCGTGGGACGGGGATCGCCTGTGATTCCCGGGCTCGGCGCCGGACACGCGAGCGTGGTCGGATCGCCGGGGGCTCTCACCCGCCCGTCCGGAGCGAGCAGCGATCTTGCTCAGATTACCCGGCGCCGGCCCGGTCAGCTCCGCCGGTCCCGCCCGCCTCGCCGCAGGCCTTTCCGGCCCGGACGGTCGCCAGATGGTCGAGCAGGCGCACCCGGATGTCCTCCGCGACGGCGGCCAGCGCCTTGCGCGAGCGTGGGTTCGCCGGGACCTCCACCGCGAACGGCGCACCGAAGACCACCCGGATCGGCACCGACCGGCGCGGCCAGCGCGCCCCCCGGGGCAGGGCGGCACCGGTGTTGATGCAGGCCACCGGTAGGACGCGGCAGCGGCCGTGCACCGCGAGGTAGGCGATGCCGTGCTGGACCGCCGCCATCTMCCCGCTGCCCCGGGTGCCCTCGGGGAACAGCCCGATCGCCCCGCCACGGGAGAGCTCGTCCAGCGCGGTGTGCAGGGCTTCCCGGTCGGCCCGATCACGATCGATCGGAATCTGACCGCTGAACAGCAGCGCCCGGCCGAGCACCCCCCGGTACATCTCGACCTTGCTCAGGCAGCGCACGGTCCGTGGGGACTCGATCACCACCAACGGGCCATCCAGCCAACTGCTGTGGTTCCCAGCGAAGATCAACGGCTCGTCGAAGGGGACGTTCTCAAGCCCCTCCAGGCTGATCTGCATGACCACCCGGTTGAGGAACCAGCGGACCCCGGGCTTGAGGACGCGGTGCGGGAGGTCGTTGTAGATCGGTGACGCGGCACCCCGGTGGACCGGTCCACGCGCCACCCGGGCGGCCCGCCGGGCCGCCTCCGCGGCACGTTCGCCGGCACCGTCGTCCGGCCGAGCGGCCTCAACGCGGGGCGCCTCAACGCGGGGGTTCGACGTGGTCATCTCGTCCGGTTCGGCAGCTGCTCGCAACGCCGAAGCACCTCGTCGACGACTTCGGACACCGACAGGGCCGTCGAGTCCAGAACCACCGCGTCGGGCGGGATGGCCAGCGGGTCCGCCGCCCGGTTGCTGTCGAGCGCGTCGCGCCGGTCGAGTTCGGCGAGGGTCCGGGCGACGTCGTCGACGCCCTTCTCCCCGAGCTGGCGGGAGCGACGCAGCGCACGGACCTCGGTCGAGGCGGTGAGGAAGACTTTGATCTGGGCGCCCGGCGCCACGACCGAGCCGATGTCGCGACCCTCCACGACGATGCCGCCGGCCGGCAACGCGGCGGCGATCACCTGACGCTGTTGGGTGACGAGCAACGCCCGCACCGCCGGCACCGCCGCGATCGCACTGACCGCGTTGGTCACCGCGCGGGTGCGGATCTGGGCGTCCACCCCGACACCGTCGATGGCGATCGAGGGCTCGTCCGGGTCCGTACCGACCGAGATCACCGCCCGCTCGGCCAGCTCCGCGACCGCCGCCGAGTCCTCGATGTCAATCCGCTGTTCCAGCGCGAGCTGGGTGACCGCGCGGTACATCGCCCCAGTGTCGAGGTACCGCAGGCCGAGGCGGCGGGCGATCTCGCGGGCCACGGTGCTCTTCCCCGACCCTCCGGGACCGTCGACCGCCACGATCAGACCCTCGGCCCCGCCTTCGTGGACCGCGGGACCATCTCCCTCGGACCCGAGCGGCGCAGACGTTCCCTCCCGGCTGTCGGTGACCGTGCTTCCCGCCGACAGCGCAGACCCGTGGTCGGGCTTCACCCGATTCCTCCGTCCCGGTCACATAAAGAGTCGTCGGATCGCGCCCCCGCGGATGCCGACATGTGYAACCCGGATCAGGCTACTCGGTACGGCATCAGGATCGCCGGTATGCCGTCCAGCCGTTGAGCGTCAACCGGTCGACGAGCTCGTCCGCGGCCGTCGGATCCACCGCGAGCTCGACGATGCCGGCGGGTGCGTCAAGGCTGTGCTCGAAGGGCCCGACATCCTCAATGTTGATCTGCCACTGGCTGATGAAGCCGACGAGCGCGGCGAGCTGGCCGGGTCGGTCGTCGAGCACGACCCCCACCCAGCCCCAGGACTGCGCCGGGGCGCCGGGCTTGCGCGGAAGCAGCGCACGGCCGGCCTGGCCGCCCCGCATGAGCCGGGAGACCGCGGCGGTGACCTCGTCACCGGAACCGGTGTCGAGGACGTCGGCGAGCGCGGTGAGCTGGGCGCCGAGGGAACGCACCCGCTCGGCGATCGGGCCGCGGTTACCCTCGATGATCCCCGACCACAGCTCGGCGTCGCTGTCGGCGAGCCGGGTGGTGTCGCGGAACCCCTGCCCGACGAAGGGCACGTCCCGTTCCGGCAGCCCGACGAGCGCCCCCGCGAGCGCGCTCGCGACGATCTGGGGCACGTGGGAGACCGACGCCATCGCCGCGTCGTGACGCTGCGGGGTGGTCCGCACCGGCGTGGCCCCGCAGGCGAACGCCAGCGCCACCGTGGCGTGCACCGCGGCCGACCCGGTGTGCGGGACGGGACAGACCGCCCAGACCCGCTCGGCGAACAGGTCCGCCCGGGCGGAGACGGCCCCGTGCCGTTCCCGGCCGGCGATGGGGTGGGCCGGGCACCACGTCGTGAGGTCGCAGCCGAGCTGGACTCCCTCGACCAACGGTCGGACCTTGACGCTGCCGGCGTCGCTGATCGTGTCCGCGAGGCCGGAGCGGGCCAGGGCGCGTACCTGGACCGCGACACTCGGCAGTGGGGTGGCGACGACCGCATGATCGACCCGCTCCCCCGCCCACGGCCGCCCGGCCCCCATCTTCTCGGCAAGCGCGACCTGTGCCTCGTCCACGTCGCGGAGCAGGACCTCGACGCCCCTTGCCGACAGCGCGAGACCGATGCTGGTCCCGATCAGGCCCGTGCCGACGACCCCGACCCGGCGCAGGCGCGGAAGGCGTGCGGCATCCCATTCCAACCCGACCATGGCCTTGATCCTAAAGCCTCGGGCCTAGAGACCGACGCCGTGATACAGGGCGCCGATCTCGTGACGGGTGAGGTGACGGGCCCGCCCGGCGCGCAGGGTTCCCAGCGACACCGCCCCGAACCGGGTGCGCACCAGTCGATGCACCGGGTGGCCGACGGCGTCCATCATCCGGCGGACGACGTGCTTGCGCCCTTCGTGCACGACGACCTCGACCATCACCCGTCCGTTCGCGTTGTCGACGATGCGCGCCGAGTCCGCGCGCACCGGGCCGTCGTCGAGTTCGACCTCCGCGCGCAGCTGGCGCAGGACGTCACGGCGCAGCGGACCGGACACCTCGACGAGGTAGGTCTTGGGGACGGCGAACGAGGGATGGGTGAGCCGGTGCGCGAGCTCTCCGTCGTTGGTGACGAGCAGCAGCCCCTCGCTGTCGGCGTCGAGCCGGCCGACGTGGAACAGCCCGCCGCCGAACTCCGCGAGCAGATCCGCGATCGTCGGCCGACCCCGGTCGTCCGACATCGCCGAGAGCACCCCGCGCGGCTTGTTCAACGCCAAGTGGACCAGGCCCGTCCGGGTGACGATCCGCTCACCGTCGACCTCGATGAGGGCGGTTTCGGGATCGACCCGGCGGCCCTGCTCGCGCACCACGGTGCCATCCACCCGGACCCGACCGGCAGCGATCAACTCCTCGCCGTGCCGGCGGGAGCCCACCCCGGCGGCGGCCAGCACCTTCTGCAGCCGGATGCCCTGGTCCTGGGGCCCGTCCGGGCGGTCACCGCTACTCATGACGGGAACCTGGTACTCATGACAGCAGCCCGATACTCATGACGGGAACCTGGTACTCATGACGTAACAATGTCATCAATCTCATCGATACCGGGCAGCAGGGGGGCAAGCGGCGGCAGTTCGTCGAGCCCGCGCAGCCCCATCCGTTCGAGAAAGTAGTCGGTGGTGCCGTAGAGGATCGCGCCGGTCTCCGGATCGTGCCCCACCTCCTCGACCAGGCCGCGGGCGGTGAGGGTGCGGATGACGCCGTCGGCGGAGACACCCCGCACCGCCGAGATCCGCCCCCGGCTCACCGGCTGCTGGTAGGCGACGACGGCCAGGGTCTCCAGCGCGGCCTGCGACAGCCGGGCCGACTGGCCGGCGAGCACGAAGCGCTCGACCCAGGGGGCGCACTCGTCCGCGGTGTAGAAGCGCCAGCCGCCACCGGTGTGCCGCAGTCGGAAGCCACGGCCGTCGCGGACATACTGCTCGGCGAGCTGCGCGAGCAGCCGCTCGACCTCCAGCGCCGGGGCGCCGAGGCCAGTCGCGAGCTCCGCGACGCCGACCGGCTTCTCCGCGACCATGAGGACCGCCTCGAGCAACGCGCCCAGCGGCGGCCGGGCCTCCCCGGCAGCCCCGGCCTCCCTGGTCACGACGCCACCTCCCGCGACTCCTCCTGCGCGTCCCCACCGTACCGATCAGATCCGAACAGCCCGTGGCCGATCGGCGGGGCGTCCGCCTCGACCGCCGGATCCAGGGCGATCCAGCGCACCGTCAGCTCGCCGAGCGGGACCTGCTGGTCGAAGGAGATCCGGCCCTCGCGGAAGAGCTCCAGCAGCGCCAGGAACCGGGCCACCACCTCGATGGTCTGCCGACAGCCGACGCACAGCATCCCGAAGGTCGCGGTGCCCACCTCGCGCAGCATCGCGATGACGGCGAGCATGTGCTCCCGCACGCTGATCCGGGGCAGGTGCACGTGATCGGTCGCAACCAGCGGCGGCAGCGGCGGCTCACGCAGCCGGGCCGCGAGCGCCGCGAGCTCCGTCGGGCCGATGCCGATCTGGACCTCCGGCAGCGCGGCGGCGTAACGGGGCTCCAGGGGTACCGCCCGGGGGGTGTGGCGCGCCTCCAGGGCCATGAGGCCGGCGAAGAGCGCCRCAGCCTCCTTGTACGCCTTGTACTGCAGCAGCCGGGCGAAAAGCAGGTCGCGGGCCTCCAGCAGGGCCAGGTCCGCCGACTCGTCCTCGGACAGGGCGCCCGGCAGCAGCCGGGCCGCCTTCAGGTCGAGCAGGGTCGCCGCGATCACCAGGAACTCGGTGGCCTGGCCGAGGTCGAACCGGTCCCCCAGCCGCCGGATGTGCGCGACGAACTCGTCGGTGACTTGGGAGAGCGCGACCTCGGTCACGTCGAGGCGATGCTTGGCGATGAGCGAGAGCAGCAGATCGAAGGGGCCGGTGAAGTTGTCGAGTTCGACGACGAAGGTCTCCGTGCGCCCACCACGACCCGTCGGCACGCCGGTGCGCGGGGCGGCCTTCCCGTCGGTCTGGTCAGCCGGAGCGGCCTGGTCAGCCGGGGCGGCGCGAGACCGGGTCATGGCGCCACGCTACGCCCCGGCGGCGTCGACGTGATCATCATCACCCCAGGTTGAGGCCTATCAGCGAGGCGAGTCCCCGCAGCAACGGGCCGATGAGCTGGCCGACGACCGAGGGGAATCCGACGAACAGCACCGGCAGCAGCAACAACGCCAGCAGGATGCCCAACCCGATGTTGCGCTCGGCCAACTGGTACCGGGCGTTGCGCCAGCCAGCCGTGGTCGGACCGAGCAGGAACAGCAACCGCCCGGCGTCTGTCGGGGGGACCGGGACGAGGCTGATGATGAACATCGACCCGAACGTGACGGCCATCCACAACGCGAGCTCGGCACCGAAGCTGTTCGGCACCGTCACCTCGGTGACGCGGTCACCGAGTCGCACCAGCCCCGGCTCGCCGAGCGGCTGGAACACCGCCAGGGAGGCCAGGGCGAGCAGGAGATACGTCAGCGGCCCGGCCAGGACGGCAGCGGCCACGTGGAACCGGCGGCGCCGCCACACGTCGTTCATGGGCACCGACTCGGCCCAGCCGTAGCCGACGACGAAGACGGCGACTGCGCTGAACGGGCTGAGCCGGTCCTTCAGGCCCGTCATCATCCGCCCCGAGCGCATCGGGGTCGGGTCACGGACCAGCCGGGCCACGAGCACCTGGGCGGCGTCGTGGGCGAAGATCCCGATGAGGAAGGCGAGGAGGATCCCGAGAAGCGCCGCGGGTTCGGCAAGGTGGAACAGCACGTCGCTACCTTTTCGCCCCGATCGCCTCGTTGTCCCGGTTCAGCCGACGGCTGGCGGCGTGTCGTGCCGGACCATCAGTTCCCGGGCGAGTCGCCGGTAGCCGGCAGCCCCCACCGACGTCGGGGCGTAGGTGGTGATCGGCTCGCCGGCCACCGTGGTCTCCGGGAACCGAACCGTCCTGTTGATCACAGTGTGGAACACCTCGTCCGGGAACCGTTCGACGACCCGGGCCAGCACCTCCCGGGCGTGCAGGGTGCGGGCGTCGTACATGGTGGCCAGAATGCCGGCGAGCTCCAGGCGCGAGTTGAGCCGCTCGCGCACCTTGTCAATGGTCTGCAACAGCAGCGCCACTCCCCGCAGCGCGAAGTACTCGCATTCCAGCGGGACGATGACGGCGTCCGCCGCCGTCAGCGCGTTCACGGTCAGTAGGCCGAGCGAGGGCTGGCAGTCGACGAGGATGACGTCGTACTCGTCGAGGATCGGCGCCAGCGCGCGGGCGAGGCTGTGCTCGCGGCCGACCTCGGTGACCAGCAGCACCTCCGCGGCGGACAGGTCGATGTTGCTCGGCAGCAGGTCGAGCCCATCGACCTGGGTCTCGACGATCACCTCGCGGACGTCGGCGTCCCCGCCCAGCAGGAGGTCGTGCACTGTCAGGTCGAACTGCATCGGGTTGACGCCGAGCCCGACCGACAGCGCACCCTGAGGATCGAAGTCGACGAGGAGTACCCGCCGGCCGTACTCCGCGAGAGCGGCACCCAGGTTGATCGTACTGGTGGTCTTGCCGACCCCGCCCTTCTGGTTGCACATCGCGACGATCCAGGCGGGACCGTGCGACGTCAGCGGGGGCGGGACGGGAAACGACGGCAGCGGCCGTCCGGTGGGTCCGGGCTCGCCCACCCCCGCATCGACACTCTCACCGCCGGCCTCGAGCCGCCCGTCCTCGGACAGGCGGGGATCACCGACCGTCACCTCCCCATAGAAGCGGCGGGTCGGTGAGGCGACGGACGACGTGTCGGTGAAACGGACCACTGAGGGATTGCTCCTTCTACAAAGAGCAGAAACGGACCGGTAGGAGCGTACCGACACCGACCCGTTCTCGGTGGCGCCGGGTGGCCGTAAAGCGGCGTGTCGCGCCATGAGCGGCGTGACCACGTTGGACGGACCCCACCTGTGTTGGACGGACCCCACCAACGGAGGTAGGAAATCAGACACCGGGGGGTGACCGCTCCGGTTCGACGAGGGATTCATCTCTCCGATCAGTGCTCGAGGAGACTCGAGGAGAAGGGATCCGGGATGGGCGCGCAGACGGTGGAAGCGGTGGTGGCCCGGGAGAAGGGCGCCGCGGTCTCGCTGGAGCAGATCGTTGTTCCAGATCCGGGTCCAGGCGAGGCACGGGTACGGGTGCGCGCCTGCGGCGTATRCCATACCGACCTGCACTACCGCGAGGGCGCGATCAACGACGACTATCCGTTCCTGTTGGGGCACGAGGCGGCCGGCACCGTCGAATCGGTGGGCGAGGGCGTGGTGGGTCTGGCCCCGGGTGACTACGTGGTGCTGGCCTGGCGGGCCCCCTGCGGAACCTGCCGGGCCTGTCGGCGCGGCATGGCCTGGTACTGCTTCGACTCCCGCAACGCGCGAAATCCGATGACCCTGGCGGACGGGACGCCGCTGGCGCCGGCGCTGGGCATCGGCGCGTTCACGCCGCTGACCCTGGTCGCCGCGGGCCAGTGCGTGCCGGTGGACCCCGCGGCCCGGCCAGAGGCGGCCGGGCTGATCGGCTGCGGGGTGATGGCCGGTTTCGGTGCCGCCGTGAACACCGGCAGGGTCACCCGGGGTGAGACGGTGGCGGTGATCGGCTGCGGCGGGGTCGGCGGCGCGGCGATCGCCGGCGCCTCGATCGCGGGAGCGCGGAAGATCATCGCGGTCGATGTCGACGACCGGAAGCTCACCTGGGCCCGACGCTTCGGTGCCACCGATGTCGTGAATGCCACGGCAGACGATCCGGTGGCGGCCATCCGGGCGCTCACCGACGGCTTCGGCGCCGATGTGGTCATCGATGCGGTGGGCCGCCCGGAGACCTACCGCCAGGCCTTCGACGCCCGCGACCTGGCGGGGCGGCTGGTCCTGGTGGGTGTACCCGACCCGACGATGACCGTGGAGCTGCCGCTCGCCGAGGTCTTCGGCCGCGGCGGTCACCTGTCGTCGTCCTGGTACGGCGACAGCCTGCCGAGCCGCGACTTCCCGATCCTCATCGACCTCTATCGCCGGGGCCGACTCGACCTCGACGCCTTCGTCACCGAGACCATCGGGATCGGCGACGTCGAGGAGGCGTTCACCCGGATGCAGCGCGGCGACGTGTTGCGCAGCGTCGTCATCCTCTGAGTCGTCGTTCACCGGGCCGCCATCTACTGAACCATCGTTCACCAAGCCTTTGCTCACTGGCGAGCTTCGTTGGCGGCGGGTCCACCCGGAGCCGGGAACCGCCGGATACGGTCGACCCCACCGGGTGCACCGCCGTCCGACGGCACCCGCGACACGCGCAGCGGGCAGCGGGCAGACCGATCGGGTCGAGGAGGGGACGCAATGATCGTCAATACCGGGCTTCGGGTGGATCGGGTGATCACACGCGGCGACTTCACGCTCGACGGTCAGTCGTTCACGGTCGACAACAACGTCTGGCTCGTGGGAAACGACGACGAGGTACTGGTCATCGACGCCGCGCACGACCCGTCGGTGATCGCGGCGGCCATCGGCACCCGCGTGGTCACATCGATCATTGCTACACACGGTCACAACGACCACATCAATGCGGCGACGGAGCTCGCGGACCTGGTCCGGGCGCCCATCGCGCTGCACCCCGCCGACGTGGTGCTGTGGAAGGCGATCTATCCGCACCGGGCGCCCGACCACGCGCTCGCGGACGGACAGCTCATCAGCCTGCCCGAAGGTGGAGCACTGCGCGTCCTGCACACCCCGGGCCACTCTCCCGGCGGGATCTGCCTGTTCGGGGAGATCAACGGCGACCCGGTCCTGTTCAGCGGCGACACGCTCTTCCGCGGGGGTCCCGGGGCGACCGGGCGATCCTACTCCGATTTCCCGACCATCCTRGCCTCGATCCGTACCAGACTGCTCACCCTGCCCGCGCACACCGTCGTGCACACCGGTCACGGCGACGACACGACCATCGGCGAGGAGGGTATCGACTACGACGACTGGGTGAGCCGCGGCCACTGAGCGGCCACTGAGCGGCCACCGAGCGGGCGCAACCGGCGCGGGCACGACCGAGCCGGTCAGCGGCCGCTGACCGGCCGCTTCCCCGCATCACCGCCTGGTGTGCGCACCGGACCCCGGGTGTGCGCACCAGGCTAGAGTCGGCCCGCGGTGCGCCGGGTGCCGCTGCTCTGCCCGCGACGCGCCGCCCACATCGGGGAGACGATCGCGACTAGCGCGACCGCGACACCAACCTGCAGGATGTGCCGGATCCAGTCGAAGCCGCCGGTGTGGCGCACGCCGAGCGCGCTCGCGATTACGTTACCCACCAGCGCGCCGATGATACCGAACCCGACCGTCAGCCAGAGTGGGATGTTCTGCCGACCCCGGACGATCAGACGGGCCAGAAGACCGATCACCAGACCGGCCAGAACGATCCAGAGAATTTGGAACACCGAACACCCTCCAGAGCCTGAGTCTGCCTCCTCTTCGTCTCCATGAACCCGGCTGCACAAACACCGCGGGCACCCGACCTGCACCGGATGCACAAACCTTCCTTAYTTGGTTTTTTCCTGGAAAATAGGCCCAATCCGGCGGAACGCCGCCCGTCCGTCAACGCGGAAGATCCCGGACGTCGACGGCCCGCAGATTGATGTTCGCGAATCCCTGGTGCATTCCGGGTACCAGGTCGACCCAGAAATAACCACGCAGCCGGTAGGAACCCTGCACGTAGCCGAAGGAAGCACCGCTGTGCGCCATCTCGGCAAGGCGGTACGTGCTCCCGAAGCACTCCTTCCCCGGCTCGAAGCCGGGCGGCTCCCCCGGCCCGAGCGCCCCGCACGCGTCGAAGAGGGTGAAGTTGGGCCGGTTGTCCCCCCCAAAGTCCGGTCCGGGGTAGAAGGCCCCTTCGTTACCCTCGGCGAGGGTGGAGATGTCGAGGAAGATGATCTGGGTGTCGTGGGCGGCGACGAAGTCGGTGAACGCCTTGGCCTGTGTGAGCTGGCCGACCGTGCCCCGGAACCCGGGGATCGGCCGCCCCGACGACAAACCGGCGGGAGGAACGATGACAGAGGGTGAGGGGAGCCCCAGTGGCCCAGGAGTACGTCCCGATCGGGCCGGGACGTCGTCACGCGACGACGGGGTGGGTGGCACGTCGTGCGGGCCGGGCTCCAGTTCCCCGCCCGTCGCCCGGGAGCTGGCGGCCGTCCCGGGGGCCCGCGGACCGAGGTCGCTGGCGGCCTCGGATGCGCTCAGGGCGGCCAGGCCCGCGAGTGTCGCGGCCAGGGCGGCCAGACCCGCGGTCCGGCGCGGGTGGCGTCGGGCGCGGGCCCGCCGGCCGGACAGGGGCCGCTTCGCCCCGGCGGAAGCTACCTCGGCGGAAGCGGCCACATCATGATCATCTCCAGTCGGCCGGCCACCGGCCGGACCGTCATCCTCGCCGGGCGCGGACCCGCGGACCCGCCCAAGCTCGCCAACCTGCCCAAGCTCGCCAACCTGCCCGGACTCGCCAACCTGCCCGGACTCGCCAACCTGCCCGGACTCGCCCGCCGGACCACCGGTCCCGAGTGGCGCCCGGTCCGCTGTCCCCGCGCCGTTTGTCCCCGCGCCGGCGCTCTCCGGCGCATCGAGGCGGATCTGCGTCTTGGCGTCGTGGGTATCCTCCTCCACGGCCGGCAGAAGGCTCCTCACACGGGTCGCCACCGGTGGAGCGAGCCAGGCGTCCCGCAGTATCCGGCGTGTCTCGCGCCCCGGGTCGCCAGTAGACCCGATCAGCACGCGCAGCAACGCGTGGGCGCTCGGCCGGGCCATGGGCTCCTTGAGCAGCGCCGCGCGGACCGCTGGGCGCAGGGCCGGCGGAACATCCCCGGTGTCGGCCTCGTCGTGGACCACCCGGTACAGCAGTGCGTCGGGCCGGCCGGTGCCGAAGGGGGGTCGCCCCGACGCGGCAAACAGTACCGTCAGGCCCCAGGCGAAGACGTCCGCCGGCGGGCCGATCTCGCCGCGTCCAGTGACCTGCTCCGGGGCCATGTAACCCGGGCTGCCCAGCAACACCCCCGTCCTGGTAGCGGCCGTCGCGTCGACCGCCGCCGCGATGCCGAAGTCGAYCACTTTCGGGCCGTCCTCGCTGAGGATCACGTTGCCCGGTTTCAGGTCCCGATGGACGATGCCGGCGTCGTGGATGGACTTCAGGGCCTCGGCGAGCCCGGTCGCCAGCGCCATGACGACCGGCATGGCCAGCGCGCCCCGGTCGGCGATCGCCTCGGCGAGGCTCTGGCCGTGGATGTGCTCGGTTGCCATCCACGGATCCTCGGCGTCGGGATCGGCATCGACCAGCCTCGCGGTGCAGGCACCGTCGACCGCCCGGGCGGCCGCGACCTCGCGACGGAACCGGCTGCGGAACTCGGGATCGGCCGTGAAGTCCGACCGGATCACCTTGAGGGCGACCGGCCCTCCGGTCTCGTCGTCGATGCCGAGGTAGACGACTCCCATACCGCCGGAGCCGAGCCGCGCGGTGAGCGTGAACCGGGCGATCCGCTCCGGATCGCCAGAGCGCAGCGACATCGCCGGCACCGCGCCCTCCCTTCCGTCGAGCTTTCCGCCGCGAGCCGACCGACAGCCGGCGAGGATTGGCCGCCGGGGCCGACCGCAGCTCCGAACGTTCCGACGCAGTGGCCGAGGCAACGGTCGATGGAGCATCCCGACAGGCCCGGAGCTCCCGGCCGAGGCACAAGCGGTCGATCCCGACCGATCGGCCTGGCCTGCCGGTTCCAATCAGTTCCGGGGAGCCGACCCAACGACTCGATCCCGGTTGCCACGTCCACCGTGCCAGCTAAATCTGTGACGGATCTGTGACGGAGATGTGACGGTCCGCGCGGTCGAATCACAGCGAGCAAACGAGTCCTGCCCGTGAGCGGATTCCGAGATTCGGAGATCAGGAGATTCGAAGATCAGAAAATAGTTTGATGTTCGCGTAGCCGGATCAGGTCCGGATCCTGCTCKATCGCCTGGATGTCCTCGGCCCGGGCATGGGTGACGAAGTGCTCCATGGGTACTTCGACGAACAGCCCTCGGGCCCGGACCGCGACCCGTCCGGTAGGGCTGTTCAACCGTCCCTCGCCACTGGCGTAGACCCGCCGGCCGAGCACGCCCTCGACCCGCGCGCTCAGGTGCAGGACAGTGCCCACGGGTACCGGCCGCAGGAAGTCCGTCTCCAGCCGGCCGGTCACCAGGCTGGTCCGGGTCAGATGCCCGAGCGCACCCAACGCCTCGTCGAGGGCGCAGCTGAGCAGGCCCCCGTGGGCGAGGCCCGGCGCTCCCTGATGATGCTCGGTCACCTCGAACGTCGCGCACAGCGCGAGCCCGGCATCGGCGTCGACCCGTAGGTGCAGTCCGTGGGCGGACTGGTCACCGCAGGCGAAGCACCGCACGTAGTGGGACGGCAGCACGGTGCCAGGCGCCGGTGCGTTCGCTGGACGTGGCGGGAGTTGTGCTCCYGGTGGCAGATCTGTTCGCAACGGCGTCACGACCCGGACTGTACCGACGCGGTGGGATCCGCCTGGCATCTTGCCGACGTCCCTTCCACCAACCGGCTACACCAACCGGCTACCRGCCGACCCGCGGCCAAGGACTCCGCTCAGCTACCGGCGGCTGGCCGCGCGACGCAGGTGGCGCAACTCGCGGCGCAGCCTGATCTGAGGAATGACACCGATGAGTAGGCCAACGACGAGACCGGCGGCGGCCGAGGCGGCCAGTGCACCCGCGACCGACATCTGCTTGGTCGAACCGAACAGCCAGATGCTCACGCGCGCGTCGTTCTGCACGACGAAGACCACGACAGCGATCGCGATGAGCAGCACCAGCACGGTGATCGCATAGGTGGTGTAGGCAACCCCGCGACGCGGGGGCCGGGCGCCGCCAGTGGGCGCACCCGGGACGCCGGGAGAATCCGGTGCGCCCGGGTGGACCGGCTGGTGCGGCACGGGCGCCACCTCGCCTGAACCACCCGGACCGCCCGGACCGGCTCGACCAACCGAACCAACCGGAACCTGGCCGGCGGGCGTTCCAGGAGGCGAGGCCGCGGGGGTCTGCCCGGCCGGCGCAGGCGCCGCGGGCGCGGACGGAACGGCGGACGGAGAGGCCACACGCCCCGCGTCGCCGAACCCTTGGCCCGGCTGCTTCGGTCCCGTCATGATCTTCCTGTTCCTCGACCCGCCGCCATCCCGCCCGATCGGCCGGCTCCGCGCACCGACAGCCCGATCAGCCCTACGCCCAGGAAGCGTGGACCGGGAAGCACTCTATACTGAAGGAAGCGGACGAGTTGGCCGGGCGGCCGCGTCGGCGCCGGCCGGTCCGGCGTCGCCGAGGAAAGTCCGGGCTCCACAGGGCAGGGCGGTGGGTAACACCCACCCGGGGTGACCCGCGGGACAGTGCCACAGAAAACAGACCGCCGGTGCCGGTCCCGGCGCCGGTAAGGGTGAAACGGTGCGGTAAGAGCGCACCAGCGCCCAGGGTGACCTGGGCGGCTCGGTAAACCCCGCCCGGAGCAAGGTCAGAAGGCCCGTGGCCGTCACAGGTCGCGGACCGCGCAGGCGTTCGAGGGCTGCCCGCCCGAGCCTGYGGGTGGACCGCTGGAGGCTGCCRGCAACGGCAGCCCGAGAGAGATGGTCGCCGCCGGCGAGCCGTGAGGCGAGCCGGTACAGGACCCGGCTTATAGGCCACCTCGTCCGCCTCAGCGGCCCGACCGCTCCCCGGTTTGTACAATCTGGGGATGAGTGAGATGCCGATCAGCGAGGCACGCGACCACCTCGGCGAGATCGTCTCCAAGGCGGAGCACGCCCGGGAGCGGATCGTCCTGACCCGTCACGGTCGCGCGGTCGCGGCAGTAATCTCCATAGAAGATCTCCGTGAGCTGGAAGCGGCAGAGGACGAAGCGGATCTCGCCGTCGCCCGAGAGGCGCTGGCCGCCGAGGAGCCTCGCGTACCCCATGCCGACGTCCTCGCCGAGTTMGGCCTGAACTGACGTGGCGCACACCGTCGAGTGGGCGACTGCGGCGCTGCGAGAGCTGCGCAAGCTCGACGCCTCCGC
The DNA here is from genome assembly GCF_001983015.1 of Frankia sp. CcI156. Lineage (NCBI taxonomy): Bacteria > Bacillati > Actinomycetota > Actinomycetes > Frankiales > Frankiaceae > Frankia > Frankia sp. CcI156. The sequence continues at coordinate 126,975 of NZ_MOMD01000005.1, read as the reverse complement.
CGCTCGACGGATCCTGATCGCGGTGACACGACTCGCGGCGGAACCCCGCCCCTCCGGGGCCCGGGCCCTCACCGGCCAACCCACCGGGATACTGCGGATCAGAGTTGGTGAATATCGGGTGATCTACCAAGTCGACCACACCCGCGTTCTCGTCACGATCGTTCACGTCGCCCATCGACGTGAGGTGTACCGGCACCTCTGACCCGAGCGACTCGACACAGTGATATCAAGATCGCCCATCACCTGCCTACGTCCACGACAGGGCCGCTGTCCATGGCGCGCGTTCTATCGACGGATCGGGCCGAACCTGGTCATCGGTGTCGAGGCCGACACCGATCCGAAAAGCCGTCAGGTCGGCCGAAGAACGTCTCGACGACGTGGAGGGTGACGCATGAAGCTCGCAGCTCTCAAGCCTCTCGACCAGGTCATTGAGGACAACCGCGCGGATGCCGAGTTCCGTGACGCACCGGACCGCAGGGCTTTCGCCCGCGACGTTGCGAACAAGGTGGTGCGATACCGCACCGAGCACGGTCTAAGTCAGCGTCAGCTGGCGGCTGTCGTCGRCCTGGTGCAGCCCCAGATCGCCAGGCTGGAGAGAGCCGACCACCAACCMTCCTCCGACACTCGGCGCTGATCATCTCTGGAGGGATCGAAACGCTGGGTCGCCGTCCTCACCTGACTGGTCGTTTCTAGCCATGATGTGGTGACACTGCTACGGTAGGTGGCAATGTCGATCGAACGGCCGGATGCGAGCGTCGATGCGCCGGCCGCTCCCTGGAGACCGGGGGCTGGGCCGAGCCAGGCCGAGGTGAAGGCGCGGCTGCTCGACCGGCTCACATCACCGGAGGCAGGCTCCCCCGTTTCCGCCGACGGCACCGAATCCGATGGCTTGGCATCCRCAGGCTCGGCCCCTGAAGGCTCGGCGCGGCCGGAGACGGAACGTTCCAGGATCGACGCCAAGCTGGACGCGCTCGACCGCCGGAACACCTCGGATGATCGTGCCCCGTGGCCGGCCGACCGTCGGTCGGTAGAGGACACGCGGTCCGCCGATCCTTCGCCGGTGGAACGCAAGCTCGCGCTGCTCGACCGCGGGCCCGGCGGTGAGATGGACGCGGCCAGGAAGCAGGATCGGCCGGCCGGACCGGAGAAGCTGGGGTGGCGGCTCACGAGGATCTGGCGGGAAAGCCTCCCGACTCGAGATGGACGCGCCTTCTTCGAGAAGTCCGACACGGACATGCGGAGGACCGCGATGGCCGCCGAGCCGGTCCCGGGAACCTACACAGCCGACCTGCATGGCGACCCGTCGGGATTCCGGGTCGGCAAGGTCGCGCTCGACGCCCGGCAGCTCGGCGCGCTCATCCGCGCCGACGAGAACTGGCGCGGCCGACCGGTGCGGCTGCTGTCCTGCGAGACCGGGCAGGGCGACAACCCCGTGGCCCAGAAGGTCGCGGACGAACTCGGGGTCGCGGTGACGGCACCGACCGAGCTGGCCTGGGCCGACGACCGCGGTAACGTGTGGACGACATCAAGACGCCGTAACGAGTTCGGTGTCCTGGAAGAGACCATTCCATACGATGGCGCCTGGATCGACTTCCATCCGAAGACCAAGGGTGATGACAATGCCTCTGATTCGCGGTGACCTCAAGGTAGCGAAGGTCTTCGACGGCACAGCGGACGGAGTTCCCTTCATCGTCGACCGCCTAGACCTGCCGGCTGGTCGTGAGCGTTCCGATTTCCTCGCCTACCTGCGGCAGGGTGCGGTCATCATGCGCGCCGCCGGTCTCGATGTCGACCAGYTGGACGAGTCACGCGAAAAAAGAGTGCCGATTGCTCTCCTGACAGACGGGGAATGGGTCTGGGACGCATCGATCGCCTATTATCTGGAGGAGCACGATCTTCCGCCGGAGCCGGCGTTTCTCGACTATCTCCGCGGCCGGGACTTCACGTATGTGGCGCCGACGGAGGAACAGGTCAGCGCCGCGGCGGCGGCCCTGCGGGCGCGGTAGCGCCGCGGGGCCGGCAGCCTCGGCCCTGACCCCGCATCAACCCGCCTGAGCTGCCCCTATTCGCCGTAGATCGTCTGGCCCGCCAGGTGATGGGTGTCGTTGAACCCGCGTAGCACCGCCGGGCCGTCGGAGTACCAGTCGATGGTCGTCATCGACACCAGATCCAGGTGGAGGCGGTAGAGCACGGCCGGTTCCGCCGCCAGCGCCAGCTGGGCCAACCCCTTGATCGGCGTGACGTGTGAGACGATGAGGACCCGCCCGCCTGGCTGCTCGGCGAGCAGCCGGTCACGCACCCGCGCTACCCGGGCCACGGTGGCGATCAGGCTCTCCCCGCCGGGCGGCGGGACGTGCGGGTCGGCGAGCCAGGCATTGAGCTCATCGGGGAACTTCTCACGCACCTCGGCGAAGGTCAGCCCCTCCCAGGCGCCGAAGTCGGTCTCCCGCAAATCGTCGACGACGACGTAGTCGCGGCCGAGGGCCTCGGCGGTCTGCCGGGCCCGCTTCAGCGGCGAACTGACGACGAGATCGAACGGCTCGTCGCGCAGCCGGTTCGCTACGGCCGCGGCCTGGCCGAGCCCGACGTCGGTCAGGGCCGCCTCGACCGTCCCGCTGAAGCGCTTCTCCACCGAGAGCGGGGTCTGCCCGTGACGCAGCAGCACGGTCGTCGTCGGCGGTGCGGGCGGCGCCATCCAGCCGGAGAGCCGGTTCGTCGTCGGCGCGTGGTGCGGGACCGGGTCCGGGGACTGCGGGACCGCGGGTTCCCAGGCCCGCCCGGCGGCGGCGGCGTCCATCGCCTCGTTCGCGAGCCGATCGGCGTCGGCGTTGCGCGCGCGGGGCACCCACTGGAAACGGACCGCGGGGAACCGGGCGGCGAGTTCCGTCGCCTCGGCCACCAGCGGCCGCATCGCCGGATGCTTGACCTTCCACCGGCCGCTCATCTGCTCGACGACGAGCTTGGAGTCCATCCGGACCTCCAGCTCGGCGTCCGGGGCGATCTCAGCGGCGGCCCGCAGCCCGGCGATCAGCCCGGAGTACTCGGCGACGTTGTTCGTGGCGCGCCCGATCGAGTCCGCGCGCTCGGCCAGCAGCTTCCCCGAGCCGGCGTCGCGGACCACGGCCCCGTAGCCCGCCGGGCCCGGGTTACCCCGCGACCCGCCGTCGGCCTCGATGACCAGCCTGCGCACGGTGCCCATCTACATGCTCCCCTCGTCTACCCCCGAGGCGGGGGTCCCGCCGACGGTGTTACAGCCCCGATTCGGGGGTACGGACCAGGATGCGCCGGCACTCCTCACAGCGCACCACCTCATCCCCCGGCGCCGCCGCCACGGCGCGCAGGTCGCCGCCCGACAGCTCAAGATGGCAGCCCTGGCAGCGGCGGCGCAGCAGGGCCGCGGCGCCCACTCCGCTGGAGGACGCCCGGATCCGCTCGTACAGCGTGACCAGCGCCTCGGGCAGCTCCGGGACGAGAGCGTCGCGGTCATGGCGCAGCCGCGCCACCTCGGCATCGARCTCGGCGTAGGCCTTGTCCCGCGCGGCCACCGCCGCGTCGAGCTCGGCCTGCAGGGCTGATCGCTGCTGGGACAACGCGGAGAGCCGGCTCTCCAGGCCCTCGACGATCTCCATCTTCTCGAGCGCGTCGTCCTCGAGCACGCCCTGACGACGGGTCAGCGAGGCGAGCTCCGCCTGCAGGTTCTCCAGCTCACGCGGCGTCGAGACGGCGCCGGAATCAAGCCGCTGGGAGTCACGGGCCGAACGGGTCCGCACGAGGTCGATCTCGTTCTCCAGCTTGCGCTGGGCACGCGCGACGTCGCTCAGCTCGGTCCGCACCCCGACGACCTCACCGTCCAACGAGGTCAGCGCGGCGGTGCGCTCGGTGATGACGGCGTGCTCCGGCAGACCGCGTCGGCGGGCCACCGACCGGTCGATACCGGTGTCGAGCGCCTGCAGATCGAGCAGGCGGAGCTGAACTGCTGGATCGGCCTTCATCGATTCCTCACTGGTACGCCTGAACGACTACACCTGGCCGACCTGACCAGACCCGACGCGGCGCCCTCCGTGACCCGGGCCTCCGCGTGACCCGGGCCTCCGCGCCGCCGGCACCGCCTACCGGGACGGAACGTGCACCCGCCAGGGATCGGTCACGATAGCGGATACCGACGTGCTCACCGTACGTCCCCTCGCACGCAGACCGGTGTGCAGGCGGGTGGCGGCCTGGCTCAGCCAGGGCCATTCACTCGCCCAGTGGGCGACATCGACCACCACGACCCCATGCGCACCGACGGCGTCGAGGACGTGGTGATGCCGGCCGTCCGCGGTGACGAGGACGTCCGCTCCCGCGGCCTCGGCTRCGGCGACCAGTTCTCCCCCCGAGCCGCCGCACACCGCGATCCGCCGGACGAGCCGGTCCGCGGTACCCGTCGCCCGGACCCCGCCCGCCGTCGCCGGCAGCGCTCGGACGACCCGGGCGCAGAACCGTTCCAGGGACTCGGCCGCGGGCAGGTCACCGATCCGGCCGAGGCCCCAGCACACGCTCGCCCCGCCGACACCGCCCTCATCACCGACACCACCCTCATCACCGGCGCTGCTCCCGGCACCGCCCTCGTCGGCCCCGGCACCGCCCTCGTCGGCCCCGGCACCGCCCTCGTCGGCCCCGACGTTCGCYGGGGCGGACAGCGGGGCCGGGGCGGACAGCGGGGCGACGTCACGCAACCCCAGCGCGTCGGCAAGCGCGTCACTCACGCCCGGCGCGGCGACATCGGCGTTCGTGTGCACGGTGTACAGGGCGACGCCGGCCCGGATCAGGGTGGCAACGACCCGCCCGCCCGGACCGGTCTCGGCGACGCCGTGCACTCCCCGCAGGAACAGCGGGTGGTGGGTGACGAGCAGCTGAGCTCCCGCCGTGACGGCCTCGGCCGCCACCTCGGGGGTCGGATCCACCGCGAACAGGACCGCCGAGGCCGGCGCGTCCAGRTCACCCACCGCCAGTCCCACCGCGTCCCAGGACTCGGCCCAGGACGGAGGGAAGAAACGCTCAAGCACGGCCACACAGTCACGCACTGTCGCTGACGGAAAGGTCACCACCGTGACCCTACCCGCTTCGTCGCAGCGACCTGCCAGCCGGTCACGCTGTCCGGTGCCACACCCGGGCGCCGTGGGGGCGGTCGTTCCGGCCCCGTAACGTCACCGGTGGCAACACGCCTGCGATGTGCTGGCGAGCCGCGAGGAAAGGGCAGTCGTCATGGCGGACGTTTCGGTGCGATTCCAGGTGGCGGGGGATGCCGAGATCGTGCTGAACCTCGCGACCCCGCAGGCTGTCCGGCTGGTGGAAGCCATCATGCGCAAGGTGGCCGAGGCCATGGGTGCGCCGGAACGGCCCGCCGTCGGGGCCATGTGGCCCGACGTGCCATCGGCGCAGGCATCGTTCGCTCCGGACCGGCGCTGAGGCGCTGAGGCACTGAGACGCTGAGACGCCGAGACGCCGAGACGCCGAGACGCCGAGGCACTGAGACGCCGAGCCACCCGGGCGGCTGCCCGGCTCCGGCCGGGTGGACGCCCGCCGCCGGCTATGTTGGCGCAATCCCTCTAAACAAAGCAGGCGAAGGCACCAGATCGGCACTCTGCGTACTTGTTTCCACAAAAGCCGGCACAACAAAGCCGCAACACGATACAACTCCGCACAGCCATCCCCACCGAAAGGAAAACGATCAAGTATGGCGGGGGACGTACCGGCCGACGAACACGCGCTCATCATCTCGGCCGGAGGGGAGACGGGCCGAGCACTCCGTGCGGCGTTCGCGGCGATCRCACCCACCGACGCGTCCTCGGATGACGGGGTAGACCAGACCGCCGAGGGCGACGGCTCGCCAGCCGATCCCACCCTGGCCAACGAACGACGGCCGCTGCACCGCTACGGCAGGGTCCACGTGTTGGGCCAGCCTCGGGGCACCTCCACGGCGACGGCGGAGCGCACCGCCGCCCGGCTGGCGGCGGCGGTACTCCCCCCCGCGGACGGCAGCGTCGTGTCGACCACCGGGGTGTCGCCCGGGCTGAACCGCGCCGAGACGCTCGGGCTGGACGCCTTCCGCCTGCGGGCCAGCGCCGCCTACCGGCAGCTCAAGCAGGAACGTCCCCGCGACGGCCGGCCATGGGACATGGACCGGCCCTGCACCGACATCCCGCCGCCCCGGGGCAGCTCGCCTGATCCGGACCAGCCGACACCACATGCCCAGCCGACACCACATGCCCAGCCGACACCGCATGCCCAGCCGAACGGGCGGGCCGAGGCCCAGAGCCCGACCTCCGCGCCCACGGACACCCGGGCCACGGACACCCGGGCCACCGCGCAGATCGCCCAGGCGTCCTCCCCCACCAGCGCGGCGCTGGAGGGATCGGTGGCCGTCGGGCTGATCCTCGTGGAAGGGCCGACCACCGCGCTGCAACTGACCGCCGCGGAACGCACCAAGATCGTAGCTGAGGTGCAGAACGGGTTGTCCTGGTACGCAACCACGAACCCGGCTGCCGACCTGACCTTCCACTACGACATCCAGATCGTGCGGCTGTCCGTCCCACCGGACCCGAACGCGCCCGACCTCGAGGCGCTGTGGCGTGACCCCACCATGAGCCGGCTCGGCTACGCGGCCAGCTTCGACGGCGTCTACGACTACGTCGACGCGCTCCGGTCCCGGCTCGGCACCCGGTCCGCCTACTGCGCGTTCTTCACCAAGTATCCGCTGGGATACTTCGCGTACTCCTCGGTGGGTGGCCCCCGGCTCGTGATGTCCGTCGACAACGACGGCTGGGGACCGGACAATATCGACCGGGTCTTCACCCACGAGACCGGCCACATCTTCGGCGCTCCGGACGAGTACGCGGGCGCCCAGTGCGACTGCGGCGGTCGGTGGGGGGCGTTCCACGCCCCGAACGGCAACTGCGACGCCTGCGCGCCCGCGCCCGTCGACTGCCTGATGCGCTCGAACAGTTTCGCGCTGTGCCGCTACACCCCCAGCCACATCGGCTGGGGCCACGGAGTAAGCGGCAACCCGGCGCTCGTCCAGGCCAGGGGGCTCGGCCAGATCGGCAACTTCGACGCCGTCGTCCCGTCGGCCTTCGCCGGGCTGACCCACGTCTGGCGGGACAACGACGCGGCTGGCTTCCCCTGGATGGCCCCGTGGCAGACGGCTCAGGAGCTCGGCCGGATCGATGCCGCCACCATGATCCAGAGCACCCTGGCCAGGCCGGGACCCCTCGAGGTCGCCGTCCGGGTCGGCTCGACGCTGTACTTCCTGTGGCGGGACTCCACCGGCGCCTTCGCCTGGCACCCGCCGACCCGCCTCGTCCAGGGGGTGGGGGGCGTTCCGTCGCTGGTGCAGAGCCGGCTGGGCACCAAGGGCAACTTCGAACTGCTCGTGCCCGCCGCGGACGTCGGCATCCTGCACCTGTGGCGCAACCATGACATCCACGGATTTCCGTGGAGCACTCCGAAGCTGTTCGGCGCGAACCTCGGGCGCGTCGACGCCGTCAGCCTCATCCACGGCACGCTGGGCGGCGGCAACGGGATGCTGGAAGCGGTCGCCCGGGTCGGCAACCGGCTCGTGCACCTCACCCGCGACAACGGGGCGGTCTGGCGCACCGGCCCCGTCTTCGCCGAGGGCGTGACGGGCAATCCGGCGCTCATCCAGAGCGCCTTCCCCGACGGCTCCCGCAACTTCGAGGTGGTCGTCCCCGCCGCGGACCGCGGGCTCATCCACTTCTACCGGAACAACGGCGCGCCCTCCCCGGGCTGGAGCGGACCGCGGCCGTTCGCACCGGAGCTGGGCCGGGTGGACGCCGTCTCGATGATCCAGAGCAACTTCGACGGGCATCTGGAGGTGCTCRCCCGCGTCGGCGACCGGCTCCACATGGTCTGGCGTTCGTCGGGCCCCGGTGCAAGCTGGTCGGTCCCCCGGCGCGTGTTCTGAGCCGCCGCGCGTGTTCTGAGCCGCCGCGCGTGTTCTGAGCCGCCGCGCGGGGTCATCCGGCCGGCGCCGCCCCGGGTGGCCGGTCGGGCGGGAGGTACCCCGGCGTGTCCCAGGGCTCACCACCTGCGGGATCGCGGCGCTTGGCGCCCCTCCGCGCCAGCCAGCCGTCGACGAACAGGCTCTCGGCTGCGGTGAGGGTCTCCCGCAGCGCCGGGGGAACCTGATCGATGAAGACCCCGCACACCCCGGGCAGGGCAGCCACCTCCGGCGCCCGGGAGGGGGGCAGCGCCACGAGAGCCAGCCGGGGGCGCAAGGCCGAGGTCACGGTGCCGAGGACGGCCAGTTCGGCCAGTGGGTCGACACCCGTGCCGGTCGAGAAGCCCCGGTCCGGCCGATGGAAGACGACCAGTAGCTCCGGCYCGGTTTCCCACACCGGGCCATTGTCCCGCGAACGAACCCGGATGGAAGGTCCCCAGGCACCGACGGTCCACCGCCCGGGCTCCCGGTCCACCGCCCGAACCCGCGCCCGGTGAGAATCACAGCCCTTCGTGGATGGACACCATGGCTACCGGGGGACAGGGTTGGGACAAACGTCCGACTCCTGGTCGTGGACCCGCCCCAGGCGGTCCTCGCCCGACCGCCGCCGGCCGCTTCCGGTCCCGTCCGGGGCCGGAGAGGGCAGGGCAGGAAGAAGGCACCGCAGTTGAGCGAGCGGCTTCCTCTGTTCCCGCTCGGGACGGTCCTGCTCCCCGGGCTGGTCCTACCCCTGGAGATCTTCGAGGAACGGTACCGGATCTTGGTGCGGAAACTGCTCGAGCAGCCCGCCGACCAGGTCCGACGGTTCGGAGTGATCGCCATCCGGCGAGGCCGGGAGGTGGGTCCGGCCCTGCCGGCGATCCACGACGTGGGCTGCACCGCCGTGCTGCGGCGCGTCCAGGAACACTCCGACGGGCGGTTCTCGCTCATCACGGTGGGCGGTGACCGGTTCCGGATCCGCACGGTGGACCGGCACAGCGAGCCCTACCTCGTCGGGGATGTCGACTACCTGCCGGACGACGTCGGCGACACCGACGACACCGACGACACCGTTCCGGCAGTCCAGCGTCTGCTCCGAACCTACGCCGACCGGCTCGCCGCCACCGGCACCGTGCAGATCTCGCTGCCGGACCTCCCCGACGACCCGATCGCCCTTTCGTACGTGATCGCCGCCGCCGCCGTCACCGACGTCACCGAACGTCAGGGGCTGCTCGCCGCGCCGGACGCGGCCAACCGACTGCGGGCCGAACGGGCGCTGCTCCGCCGGGAGATCGGCCTCCTGGAAAAGATCACCACCATCGGATCGAGCGAGTTGCGCCGGGTCGATCCCAGCCCGAACTGACCCCCGCCCGAACTGACCCCAGCCCGAACCGTGGGACGTTCGCCACCCGGGGGATCGACGCTCAGTCCCCAGCCCCGACCTCAGCCCCAGCCCCGTGGCCGGGCGCGTCGCCGGGCGCGGTCGGACCCCGCCTGTCCTCGGCGGCGTCCGACTGGGCCCGCGAGGTCACCCACAGCCCGACGAGGAGTACGAGCAGGGCGGTCACCGGCATGACAAAGTAGAGCCCGCCCGCGCGGACCTTCATGTCCACCAGGTCGGTGAGCAGCGGAGAGGCGTCCTTCGGCAGCGCGTGCAGCAGCTGGGGCGAGCGCCGCAGGTGGCCGATCCAGCCGGCGATCAGCGAGCCGCCGATACCGCCCGCGGCGAGCCCGACCGGGACCGGCCATCCCGCGTCCCGGACCCGCCAGCACGCCACGGCACCGCCGATCACGCCGGCGACCGCGCAGATCAGGGCGAACCGGACGTCGATGTCGCTCTGGACCGTAAACGCCGATTCATGCCCGTCCAACGCCACGGCAAGATCCAGATGCGGCGCGGTCGCGGCCCAGAGCAGGCCGAGCGGGAAGCCGGCGAGCGCCATCGCCGCCGCGCAGATCAGGCCGGCGACGGCCGCCGAACGAGCACCGAACGCCCGGCCCGGGTTCCGCCCGGGCGGCGCCGGTTCACCGGCCGCGGGGACGGCGATCGCCGGATCGAGGGTCGGCTGACCAGGGTGGTGCGGCCCGTCCCCGGGTGGGACGTCCCCGGGTGGGACGGACAGYGCGACCGGCTCGACTCCGCGGATGCCCGACGACCGCTCCATCATGACGCGCTTTCTGCCACTGGCTGTCTGTCTCCTCGTCCCCGGCCTACCAGCATCCCCGGCCTACCAGCGCGTTGTCGCCGACCGGCCGCAGGCCGTTGACCCTACCGCGCCGGTCGGTCCCGCAGCAGTCCTGCTACTACGCTGGCCCCGCTAACTATGACGCCCTCAGGACGTGCCGACACGGCGCAGTGCCATCGCCGCGACAGACAGCGCCACCATCCCGACGGCGGCGCAGATCCCGAGGTCGAGGACCACCTTCGCCCAGTCGACACCGGGTTGGAAGGCGGCCGCGAGGGCGTCCACCGCGTAGCTGCTGGGCAACGCGTCCCGCGCCCAGCGGCCGACCTCGGGCAGCCGGCCGGAGGGGATCACACCGAAGAACAGCACGATGCTCATTCCGAGCTGGCCGGCGACGGTCGCGAGCTCCGGCCGAGGGGCGAGCAGGCCGATCGCCGCCCCGAGCCCGGACAGGCAGATCCCGGCGAGCGCCACGACGGGCAGCAGCAGCCACAGGCCGGACAGCGGCAGCCCGTAGAGCAGCGCCCCCAGCACCGCGGTGACGACAGTGCCGGGCGCCGCGAAGGTCGCGTACGAGGCCGCCGTGCCCAGCACCACCGCGACGCCGGGCACCGGCAACGTGAGGTAGTAGTCCAGGGCACCGGCCGCCCGCAGCGCCCCGAACCGCTGGGCCAGCAGGTTCAACGCGACGAAGGCGACCACGAGCACCGTGGAACCCGCCACGACCTGCCCGGCGGCCGTGGTGTCGCCGACGTCGAGGATCCCGCGCAGCAGCACGAGGATCCCGACCGACTGGAACGACGCGACGAACAACAGGGGGATCCGTCCCACCTTGGAGCGGGCGAGCTGCCCGCGGTAGACCGCACCGAACGCGGTGCGGAACGACGTCGGCGGCGGCAGCTGCGGCGGGGCACTGCTCGGCGGGGCGGAGGCCGACACCGGCCGCGTGGCGGGAGCCGGGCGGCCATCCGCGACCGATGGCGCCGGCACCCCGGGTGCCCCGCCACCGGGTGCCCCGCGCGCGTCCGGAACGACGGTCACCGGAAAATCACGATCATGCGCGCTCCAGGTCCCGCGACCTGCCGCCGAGGGTGAGGTACACGTCCTCCAGCGAGGGGGTGGCGAGACTGAAATCGTCCAGCGCGGCGAACGCCGGGCCGGCGGTCAACCGGCCGAGGGCGTCACGGGCCGCGGCCGGAGCCAACCGGATGGTCCACCGCCGTCCGTTGACCACGGCGAGCGCGGCCAACGTCGCGACGGTGGGGTCGTCCGCGGGCGGGTCGTGGCGCCACGCGAGGTCGAGCCGGACGTCACCGGACAACGATGCCTTGAGCTGGCCCGGAGTGTCGCAGGCGATCACCCGCCCGGCATCCAGGACGGCGACCCGGTCAAGCACCGACTCCGCCTCGAGGACGTTGTGCGTGATCAGCAGGACGGTGACACCGACGGTGTCCCGGCGACGTTGCAGCGCCGACCACACGGCCCGCCGGGCGACGGGGTCGAGGCCGGTGGTCGGCTCGTCGAGGACGAGCATCGGCCGGTCCCCCACCAGGGTGGTAGCGACACACGCCAGCCGGCGTTGCCCACCGGACAGCTTCGACAGCGGGCGATGCGCCACCGCCTCCAGACCGAGCTCGCCGAGCACGGCGTCACGGACCGCCCGCACGGCGGAGCGGGGGACGCCGCGCATGCGGGCGGTGGTCGCCACGGCGGTGGCGACCGGCAGCTCGGCCAGCGCGAGATCGTCCTGGCCCAGATAGGCGGCGAGCCGGGCCGGCAGACCGCGGGYGGCCAGCACGTCGCGGCCAAAAAGGGTAATCGTGCCCGCGTCCGGCCGCAGCAGACCCATCAACTGGCGGACCAGCGTGGTCTTCCCGGCGCCGTTCGGCCCGAGCACCCCGAACACCTCGCCCTGCCGGACGTCGAGATCGATCCGATCATTGGCGAGAACGGCATGCTCACCCGTCCCGTGCCGCCGGGTGAGCCCGCGGACCGCGTAGCTCAACACATCGACCATTGTCGCAGTCGGAGCCGGTCGATGGTCCCGGGCCGACAACGGGCGCTGATCACACCGCGCTGCTCATCCACACCACGACGTCGAGCATCCGCAGCGGGGTGATCGGGGGACCCGCGACGGGTACCAGCGCCCCGAGCCGGCGGAACTCCTCGGCGTTCTCCCGCAGGTCGTACTGCATCGCGCGGATGAGCAGGCCCATGTACTGCCGCCAGGACCGCCCGTCCCGCGGCGACGGCGGGACGCAGTCCTCGTGCTGGTAGAAGATCCTCACCTTGGAGTCGAACAACGGGACCAGGGCGGGCCGCTTGCGGTGCAGCACCTTGGCGATGAGGGAGCCCTTGACGTCCCGGTCGGAGACGTCCGGGTCGTCGAGGGGGTCGTAGAGCGCGGCGACCAGATCGAGGGTGACCTCGTCGGCCTCGATGAGCTCGATGCCGGGAGGAAGCCTGTCCAACGCCCGCTGCAGCAACGGCATCAGCGCGGTGAGYGTGTGCATCCGATCCAGGTCCACGTGGACGCCGAGCAGGCACGGGGCCAGGAGATCCCCGGTGCACAGCAGATCCGGATCACTATTGGTGACCAGGCCGTCGTAGTACGGGTAGGCGTAGCGCAGACCTCGCTTGCGCGGCCCCAGGTACTCCTCGAGCAGGCTCTCCGCGTCGAAGACCTCCCGGGTGCCCTTCGCCAGCTTCAACCTGGGTCTCCTCATCATGATCCGTGAACTCCCCGGCCGGTCGCAACCCCAGGTGACGAAGCCGGTCTCGCCCCTCATCCTCTCCTGTCCCGGTCGACGATGGCGCAGGGGTCGGATGCCACGCCAGAACGGTCACCGTCCGCCACCCGTGCCCGGCACGTCGTCCGATCATGCGGACGGCTCAACCGGATCAGCGACGGTCCGGGGACAGTGGGATGAATCTCACACCCGGCGGCCCGCTTCCCGGTGGGGCCGGATCCACCACCCGCACCCGGGGATCGGTTTCGAGCTGCGAGAGCCGGCCGGCCGGGGCGCGGACCACCACGGCGAACAGACACCCGCACCCGGCCCGCAGGTCGTTCGCCGCCCGCCGCTCGCGGTCGGCGGCGGCGGTGTTGCCGACCTGTGTGTCGGCGGCGGCTCGGGCGTCCGCCTGGGCCGCCGCCGACCCGAAGGCCGCCCGGACGTCGGCCACCGGATCGCGCACGACGGCCTGCTCCTGTTCACCCCCGATACCGGCGGTGAAGAACACCTGGACGGTCCGGAAGTCGCCGAACACCTCGAGCAGGTCGGCGGGGGTGCGGGGCGCGGTGAGACTGGCCACGGCGTAGAGATCGGCGCCGGGGGCGGCCGAGGTCAGCAACGCGAGGTTCTGCCGGCTGGCGCCGAGGTAGTCGGCGACCGGGTCGTTCGGCCCGGGGCCGATCGTCACCGCGGGCAGCGCGGGCGCCACCGGCTGGTCGGGCGCCGCCGGCTGGTTCGCGGACGTCGCTGCCTGCTCGGTCGCCGAGGAGGACGGTCCGGACGACGGAGCATGATCGACGCCCTGCAGGATCGCGGCCGTCGCGCTCACCACGATCAACGCGACGAGTCCGAGGACGAGCATCCGGACGCCCCAGTCCACCACCCCGCCGGGCGTGACTCCGGCCACGTCGAGCAGGGCCGGCGGACCGTCATCGTCGTCGGAGCCGGCAGGCGAGGGCCGGACCCGGTCCCGGGTCCGGCGGACCCGACCGATCTCCCGCTCCGCCAGGCCCACCATCCACGCCCGGACGATCGCGATCGCGCGAGAGGTCGCCGGCAGCGTGCGGGCGTCGACCCGATCGAGCAGCGCCCCCAACCCGTGGACCGGTGGGCGCACGGTGGACCACCCCCGGCAGGCGGGGGCCGGGGCCGGCACCGCTCCCCCGGGTGCCGCGGGAGCGGGCACCGGCGCCGAGGTCGCCTCCCCGAGCGTCGCCGGCTCCGTCATGGCTGGTCCCGCAGCCGTTCCACCGCCTCGGCCAGGTCAGCCGGGTCCGGACTGGTGAACTCGACCCGTCCGCCGTGACCGGGATGATCGAAGGACAGCCGCGCCGCGTGCAGCCACTGGCGGGTCAGGCCGAGCCGCTCGGCGAGCGTGGGATCGGCCCCGTAGGCGAGATCCCCGACACACGGGTGCCGCAGGGCGGACATGTGCACCCGGATCTGGTGGGTGCGCCCGGTCTCCAATCGCACGGACAGCAGGGAGGCGGCCCGGAACGCCTCCTGGAGGTCGTAGTGGGTGATACTCGGCTTGCCGTCCGCGACGACGGCGAACAGCCCCGGCCGGCGCGGATGCCGGTCGATCGGGGCGTCCACGGTGCCCCGCAGCGGATCGGGATGGCCCTGCACCACGGCCCGGTAGCGCTTGTCCACCGTACGGTCACGAAACGCCCGTTTCAGCAGGGTATATGCGCGCTCGCTCTTGGCGACCACCATCACCCCRGTGGTACCGACGTCGAGACGGTGCACCACCCCCTGACGCTCGGCCGCGCCCGAGGTGGAAATGCGGTATCCCGCGGCGGCCAACGCCCCGATCACGGTCGGTCCGGTGAAGCCGGGCGCCGGATGGACGGCGACCCCGACCGGCTTGTCCACCACGATGATGYCGTCGTCGTCGTAGAGAATGCCGAGAGCCTCGACCGGCGTGGGTTCCACCGCCACCGGACGCGGCGGAGCGGGCAGCCGGACCTCCAGCCAGGCACCGCCGCTGACCCGGTCGGACCGGCCCCGGACCTTCCCGTCGAGGCTCGCCTGGCCGTCGTCGACGAGCGCGGCGGCCACGGTCCGCGACAGCCCGAACATCCTCGCGATCGCCGCGTCGAGACGGACGCCGTCGAGCCCGTCCGGGACCGGCAGGGACCGCAGGTCACCGCCCGTGATGGTCACTGCCCCCGCCGGGGGGATGATGCTCGGCGTAGCGCGTGCCGTCCAGACCCACGCCGCGCAGGGACAGGATGACCGCGAGCACGCCGCCGCAGACGATCGCGGAGTCGGCCACGTTGAAGATGGGCCAGTAGTGGAGGTGGACGAAGTCCACGACGTGACCGCGCAGGGGACCGGGCGCGCGGAAGAGGCGGTCGGCGAGGTTGCCCACCGCCCCGCCGAGCAGGGCGCCGAGCACGAGAGCCCACCCCACCGACCGCAGCCGGCGGGCGGTGAACACCACCACCGCGACCACGGCCAGGGCGACCAGGCTGAGTAGCACCGTCGCGCCGCCCGCGAGGCTGAAGGCCGCTCCGGAGTTGCGGGTGAGCTCCAGGTCGAGCAGGCCGGGGATGACCTCGACAGGCCCCCGGTCAGACAGGGTGGCCACCGCGACATGCTTGGTGAGGATGTCCGACAGCAGGACGATCGCCGCCGCGACCGTCAGCGTGGCCACCGCCCGGCGGGAACCGACGGTAGGGCGAGCCTCGTCCCGCCCGTGCGGCACCGGCGTCGACCCCCCGGGCGGGGCCGAGGGCTTCGTCGACATCGCCGGCGCGACGGACCCCGCGCCCGGGGTGACGCCCCCCGGCGCGGTCACCGCGTGATCGACGGGATCTTCGGACACACCGCTCCCGATGGTCGGCACCTCTCCTACCGGACCACTCTACGGCCCCGAGTCCCGACGATGAACCGGCCGCGCGGCGAAGGGCCGAGCCGGGGACGGGACCACTCGTCCCGCTGAGCTACGCTGATGGACAGCGGTACGGCGTGGACGGGGACGAGTAGCGGCGGGCGCAGCCCGAGCGAGCCGGGGTCGGTGGAAGCCCGGTGGCCAGCGCGTCGCGAAGATCACCCCCGAGCCGCCGGAAGAACGGAATCCGGTCGACCATCGGGTCCCCAGTAGATCCGGCCGCCGCGAGGACAACGAGGGGCCATCCCTCGGCCCGATCCGGCCGAGCGGGTGCGCAAGGAGGGTGGTACCGCGGTACCCCCGGTCCGGGTAGGACAGGCGGCCGGCGCATCGGCCGGATGGTCACGCCCGGGACCGGTGAGGCGTCGTCCCTCCGTTGGAGAACCAGCCCGACGGAGATTACGACTATGGAGACCGGGTCCCCACGATGAGCACCCCTCTGCGGCATCCCACCTTCGCTCCGCTGCCCGCCCAGGTGGACCTGCCCGCCCTGGAGCGGGAGACGTTGGCCCGCTGGCGCGACACCAAGGTGTTCCACCGTTCGCTGGAGGCCACCGCGGACCGCCCGCTGTGGGTTTTCTACGAGGGCCCACCCACCGCCAACGGCAGGCCGGGGGCGCACCACGTGGAGGCCAGGGTCTTCAAGGACCTGTTCCCCCGCTACCGGACGATGAAGGGCTACCACGTTCCCCGGCGGGCGGGCTGGGACTGCCACGGGCTGCCCGTCGAGCTCGCGGTCGAGAAGGAGCTCGGCTTCACCAGCAAAAACGACATCGAGGCGTTCGGCATCGCCGAGTTCAACGCCCGGTGCCGCGAGTCGGTGYTGCGCCATGTCGCGGACTTCTCCGCGATGACCGAGCGGATGGGCTATTGGGTCGACCTCGATGGCGCCTACCGCACCATGGACACCAGCTACGTCGAGAGCGTCTGGTGGTCGCTCAAGCAGATCTTCGACCAGGGCCTGCTGGTCGAGGACTTCCGGGTCACCCCGTACTGCCCGCGCGACGAAACGCCGCTTAGTGACCACGAGGTGTCCCAGGGCTACTCGGACGTCGACGACCCCTCGGTCTACGTCCGTTTCCCGCTCGTCGCCGACGCCCTGGGCCTCGCCGGGCAGGGTGCGCAGCTGCTGGTATGGACGACGACCCCGTGGACGCTGGTGTCGAACACGGCGGTGGCCGTTCACCCGGAGGTGGAGTACGTCCTGGCCCGCGCGGGGGACGGGGAGTTGTTCGTCGTCGCCGAACCACTGGTCACCGCGGCCCTCGGCGAGGACGCCGAGATCGTCGAGCGGTTCCGCGGGGCGGAGCTGGCCGGTGCCCGCTACACCCGCCCGTTCGAGCTGCTGGCGGCCGAGCGGTTCGCGGCCGGCACCGGCGTCCCGCACTCGGTCGTGCTCGCCGACTACGTGACGACCACGGATGGCACGGGCCTGGTCCACCAGGCGCCAGCGTTCGGCGCGGAGGACCTCGCGGTCTGCCGGGCGAGCGGGCTGCCGGTGGTGAACCCGATCGGGACGGACGGTCGCTTCCTCGCCGACGTCCCCCTGGTCGGTGGGATGTTCTTCAAGGATGCCGACGCGCCGCTGACCGCCGACCTGCGCGAGCGGGGCCGGCTGTGGCGGGCGTCGACGTATACGCACAGTTATCCGCACTGCTGGCGCTGTCACACACCGTTGATCTACTATCCGCTGCCGTCCTGGTACATCCGGACCACCGCCATCCGCGACGAGCTGCTGGCGCAGAACGAGCGGACGACCTGGCACCCCGAGCGGATCAAGACCGGTCGGTACGGCGAGTGGCTGCGCGGCAACGTCGACTGGGCGCTGTCCCGCAACCGATACTGGGGGACACCGCTGCCGGTCTGGCGCTGCGACGACGACCCCACCCACCTGGTGTGCGTCGGGTCACTCGCGGAGCTCTCCGAGCTCGCCGGGCGGAACCTGGCCGACCTCGACCCGCACCGCCCGTTCGTCGACGAGGTCACCGGGACCTGCCCGACCTGTGGCGGCGCCTCGCACCGGGTGCCCGAGGTGATCGACGTCTGGTATGACAGCGGCGCGATGCCGTTCGCCCAGTGGGGCGCCCCGCACCACAACCTCGCGGCGTTCACCCGGCAGTACCCGGCGCAGTACATTTGCGAGGCGATCGACCAGACCCGCGGCTGGTTCTACACGATGATGGCGGTCGGCACGCTGGTGTTCGGCCGCTCCTCCTACGAGACGGTGCTCTGTCTCGGCCTGCTCCTGGACGCCRAYGGCSGCAAGATGAGCAAGCATCTCGGCAACGTGCTCGATCCCTTCGAGCTGTTCGAGCGGCACGGCGCGGACGCGGTCCGCTGGCTGATGCTCGCCGGCGGCTCGCCGTGGGCGGACCGCCGGGTGAGTCACGAGGCGATCGAGGACATCGTCCGCAAGGTCCTGCTCACCTACTGGAACACCTCGTCCTTCTTCGCTCTCTATGCCGGGGYAGCCGGCTGGCGCCCAGGCGCGGACCCGGCCGCGGACCCGCGCGCGACACCGCCGGCCCGACGGCACGTGCTGGACCGCTGGGCGCTGTCCGAGCTCGCGGCCACCGTCGCCGAGGTGGACGATGCGCTGGAGAACTTCGACTCGCTGCGGGCCGGGCGGCGGATCGCCCGGTTCGTCGACGACCTGTCCAACTGGTACGTCCGCCGGTCCCGCCGCCGGTTCTGGGCCGGCGACGCCGACGCCCTGAGCACCCTGCACACCTGCCTGGACGCGCTGACCCGGGTGATGGCGCCGTTCACGCCGTTCCTCACCGACTGGCTGTGGTCACGGCTGTTCGCCGACGCATCCCCGCGGACCCCCGACTCGGTGCACYTGGCCGCCTGGCCCGAGCTCCCGGCGGGGCTGCACACGCCGGAGCTCTCGGAGCAGATGGATCTCGTCCGGCGGATCGTGGAACTCGGCCGCGCCGCCCGGGCCGCCAGCGGGGTGCGCACCCGCCAGCCGTTGCCGCGGGCGGTCGTCGGCGCGAGTGCCTTTGACGAGCTCTCCCCCGAGCTGATCGCGCAGATCACCGAGGAGCTCAACGTGACCACGGTGGAGCCGGCGACCTCGGAGGTCGTCGACATCTCGGTGAAGCCGAACTTCCGGGCGCTGGGGCGGCGCTTCGGCAGGAACACCAAGGCGGCCGCCGCGGCCATCGCGGCCGCCGGTCCTCCCGTCAACGGACGGCTCACCGTCACCGTTGACGGGGAGGACGTCGAGCTGTCCGGGGACGAGCTGATCATCACGGAGACGCCGCGGCAGGGCTGGGCGGTCACCGCCGAGTCCGGGCTCTCCGTCGCCCTCGACCTGGAGATCTCCCCGCAGCTCGCCCGCGCCGGGCTCGCCCGCGACGTCGTCCGGGTGCTCCAGGACGCGCGCAAGGCGGCGGGGCTGGAGATCACCGACCGGGTGGACGTCTCCTGGGCGGCGACGCGCGAGGAGACCGCGCTCGCTCTGCGTACCCACGGTCAGACGGTGGCCGAGGAGGTGCTGGCGGTCTCCTTCACCGAGGCGGCCCGCACGGAGCTACCTGCGGCGCAGCCGCGCGAGACGGCAGCCCGCTCGGCGGCCGAGGAGCTGGGCCTGGCGTTCACGCTCACCCGGCACGAGACGACCGGCGGCTGAGACCGAGGCCCGGGGTCAGCGAGAGGCCCGGGGCCAGCGAGAGGCCCGGCGTACTGCTCCCGCCGGGAGCAGCGCCGCGGCGGCCAGCGTCAAGATCAGGGACGCATAGACGAAACCGCTGCCGGCGAGGATGCCGACCACCGCAAGAACCGTACACAGAGCAAGAACCGCTCCACAAAGCGTCAGCATCTCTCGATCACCCCATCACGAGACCGGCCGTCCGCGCCGGTGCCGAGGGCCACGCCGGACCCGCCGAGGGCCGCGCGGTGGATGATCAGAACTCCTGCATTCCCGGGGCGTCCCGCCGGGTGGCGTCCATGTCCGGCCGGCCGTGACCGYTGTCGCGGGCCATGGCGGCGCCGGCGGGCAGGGGCGGACCGGGCGGGAAGGTCGGCTGGTGGGCGGGGCTCTGCGCAGCGCCACTGGGCCCCATGCCCACCGCGGGCGGTGTGGGTCCACCACCCGGGTTGAGGCCCGGCCGCGGAGGCCCGCCGGCACCGACGGCCGGCTGGGTCGGCATGCCGTCCAGGTCCCGCAGCTGCATCTCCAGGTAGGCCCGCAGCCGGGTGCGGTACTCCCGCTCGAACGCCCGAAGCTGCTCGACCTGGCCCTCGAGACGACGCTTGTCGTCCTCCAAGCCGCCGAGCTGCTCGGCCACGTGCGCCCGGGCCTCACCGATGATGCGGTCCGCGTCCGCCCTCGCCTCGCGGCGGGCGCGTTCGGACTCCGCGCGCGCCTCGCGCAGCGCCTCGTCCGCCGTGCGCTGGGCCAGCACGAGGGTACGGGCGACCCGCTGCTCGATGTCGGCCTCCACCTGCGGGTTGCCGCCGGCCCGGGCGGGCGGTCCGGAGGTACCCACCGCCGAGATCACCGTGGTGGGGGCGCCACCCTGCTGCGGCGCGGGGGGCTGCGGCTGCTGGCCCCGCTCCCGGGCAGCCTGGGCGGCCTGGGCCTGCGCCTGGGCGATCTGGCGACGCGCCTCGTCGAGCTGGCGGCGCAGGCCCTGGTTCTCCTCGAGGATCTGYGCGGGCACGCCCGGACCACCACCGCCGGAACGCCGGGCCTCGTCGAGCTGCCGGCGCAGGTCGCTGTTCTCGTCCAGCAGCCGCGTCAGCTCGGCCTCGACCTCGTCGAGGAAGGTGTCGACCTCATCCTCGTTGTAGCCCGTGCGAAACCTCGTCGGACTGAAGACCTTGTTCTGAACGTCCTGTGGTGTCAGAGCCACGTCGCCTCCTCGTGCGGCATCGCCGCTCCCCGAAGAGAGGGCGGTCTGCGGGCAGTCTGCCGCGCCCGCGCTCGCGGTGTGCACAACAACCCCGTCACAGCCTCTGCGCATAGCTTCGAAGCACGATGACCACTAGGAAGAKCAGCAGGAACCCGAGGTCAAGCGCAACGCTACCCACCCGCAACGGCGGAAGAAATCGCCGGATGAATCGTAACGGAGGGTCAGTTACCGTGTACACGATCTCGAAGACCAGTACCAGCGGGCCGGTCGGGCGGAACGATCGGCTGAGGGCAAGAACCAGATCGATGATCCATSGTGCTATCAGGAGCAACAGATAGACCGTCAGCACCCAAAAGATCAAGCTTCCTACTGTGCTGATGGTGCTCTCTCCTGAGAAACGGGGGGGACGCGAACGCCCCCTGACTATGACTGGTTGTAGAACCCACCCTCGCGGATGCGTCGCTTGTCCGTCTCGGTGACCTCGACGTTGTGCGGCGAGAGCAGGAAGACCTTGTTTGTCACCTTCTCGAGGTCGCCCCGCAGCCCGAAGATCAGACCTGCGGCGAAGTCGACCAGCCGCTTGGCGTCGGCATCGTCCATGTCGGTGAGGTTCATGATAACGGGCGTCCCGTCCCTGAACTCCTCGCCGATCTGGCGCGCCTCATTGTAGCTGCGTGGCTGAAGCGTGGTGATCCGGTAGGGGTGCGACTCCTCCACCGCGGCCACCCTGCGCATCGGCACGGGACCGGCGGGACGCAGCGGTTCGWCCGGTGGACGTCGCGGCATGGCGACCGGCTCCTCACGTGCGTCTATCCGACGGACCGTACGGTCCATCGGAACCGGTTCGTGCATAGCACGCCGGTCGTCACGACCGACCGCACGACCGTCGTCATAGTCGTCGTCGAGATAGTCCTCATCCTCCTCGGCCAGACCGAGGTAGACCATCGCCCTGCGCCCGAGCCCCATGGGCGCGACTCTAAGGGACACCAGGCCGTTCACCGAACAAAGCGGTGCCGATCCGAAGGTGTGTCGCGCCTTCGGCCACAGCGTCCTCAAGATCTCCCGACATGCCGGCACTGATGACGGTGGCCTGGGGATGCCCCACCTTCAGGCGTTCCGCCACCTCACGCAGTCGCGCGAACGCAGGTCGTGGCTGCCCCCTCCGGGGGGCGACAGCCATCACGCCTCGCAGGGCCAGTCCCGGCGCCTCCTCGACAAGATCGGCCAGGGCGGAAAGGCCGGCCGGATCGATCCCTCCGCGCCTCGAGCCGGCGATCGACGCGCCGATCTTCCCATCGGAAGCACCAGGGAGGTCCAACGAGACCTGGAGACAGATCGACAGCGGGCGGCCGCGTTCCATTGCCAGCCGGGAGAGCACTGGCACCAGGCTCACCCGATCCACCGACTGCACCCAATCCGCCCAACGAAGAACGGATCTGGCCTTGTTGCGCTGCAGTTGTCCCACGAAATGCCAGATCGGATCGTCGGAACCGGTGGCACCGGAGGACAGGCCGTCACCGGTTCCCTTGGCCGGGACGCTCCGTTCCCCGCCGATCAGCCGGGTGACGAGACTCACCTTCGGCCCGGCCTCCTGCTCCCGGTTCTCGGCGAAGTGCCGCACCCCGAGCGTGTGCATCATCACAACATCCTGGGGTGGGTAGGTTTTACTGACCGCAATGAGGGTGAGGTGGTCCGGATCACGGCCCGCGGCCCGGGCCGCCCCCGCGATCCGAGCCCGGACCTCGGCCAGCCGCTGCGTCAACCGGTCCAGGCGCGCCGGATCGAGCTCGATCGGGGCGGGCCGGTCCGGGGCAGGCCGGTCCGGGTCGAACGGTCCGTCGGACTCCCCCGAGCCGGATGCGCCATGCCTCGCGGGCATCTCGGGCCGGTGGATCATGGCGTCGGCCCGAGCCAGGCCAGACCGGCGAAGCGTCCCGTCCGACCCTCTCGACGGTAGGAGTAGAGCTCCGGATCCTCGGCGGTGCATCGAGCAGAAATTATTATATCGGTCACACCGGCGGCGGCGAGTTGACGACGGATACCGGCACGCAGGTCGATCGCCGCGGTGCCGACGCGGGTGGTGGCCGCACTCCCCGGCACCTGGGTATCCACCTCGCAACGAAGATCCTCCGGCACCTCGTAACAGCCGGCACAGATACATGGACCGATGGTGACACGGAGCTCGTCCCGGGCGGCGCCGAGCCGCTCGAGGACCCCAAGAGTGGCGTGTATCACGCCACTGGCCATCCCAACCCGGCCGGCGTGCGCCACTCCCACCACCGCGGGGGCCTCGAACAGCACCGGTGCGCAGTCGGCAACCATCACGGCGAGCACGAGGCCGGGGACATCGGTCACCAGCGCGTCCGCCTGTGGAGGCGGCCCGTGCCGACGCAACACGGCGACCTGCCTCCCATGCACCTGCCGCATGTACTGGACCGGCATCCGCAGCCGGTCGACGAGCCGGCGTCGGTTGACGGCGACGGCCTCGTCGGCATCCCCGACGTGGTCGCCCAGATTGAGTCCCTCGAACGGCGGGTCGCTGACCCCGCCCGAGCGCGAGGTGACGAGAACCGGCATGCCGGAAGTCTGCCTGGCACCGGCTACTTGAGGAAGTCCGGCACGTCCAACTCGTCGTCGTCGGCCACCGGCCGCACCGGCCGGCGAGGCGGGTAGGTCGGCCGGGGAGCAGTGCGCGGCGGCTCCGGGCGGTGCTGACCATAGGCCTGATCGACCGGCGGCTCCACCGGTTCACGGTTCGGCGGGGCGAGGCGAGACTCGATCGTCGGGATCACGGTCGATTCGGCCGTGGCGGCCGCAGCGGGTTCGTTCGAGGCCGGCGCCCCCGGCAGCGGTTCCGGGTGGTAATGACCGACGTTCGACGGCGCGATCGGCGGCGGGGGTGCCTGCAGGTAGCTCGGTGTGGGCGGCGGGACCGGCGCGACGGGCGGGGGCGCGGCGGGGGTGGCGGGGGCGGCGGGCGGCGTCCGAGACGGGACTGTGGAGATCGTCGGCAGCGGCGGCAGGATCGTTGTCGCGGGCGAGGTGGCCGGGGCGGCCACCGTCGGCGGCCCGGCAGCCGACCCGCCGGCCGGCCCCGGCGGGCGCCGCTGCCCCGCCGCGTTGAGGGTGCGGGTCCGCCGGTCCTGGACGGTGTCGAAGCCGGCGGCGATGACCGTCACCCGCACCTCGTCCCCGAGTGCGTCGTCGATGACCGCACCGAAGATGATGTTCGCTTCCGGGTGGGCCGCGTCGGCGACCAGCTCGGCGGCCGCGTTGATCTCGAACAGGCCGAGGTCCGACCCACCCGAGATGTTGAGCAGCACCCCCTGAGCCCCGTCCATGCTCGCCTCGAGCAGGGGGGACGCGATGGCCTGTTCGGCGGCGACGGTGGCCCGGTCGTCGCCGCGGGCCCGTCCGATGCCCATCAGGGCGCTGCCGGCATGGGACATGACCGTCTTGACGTCGGCGAAGTCCAGGTTGATCAGGCCGGGCGTGGTGATCAGGTCAGTGATGCCCTGGACACCGGAGAGCAACACCTGGTCGGCGCTGCGGAAGGCGTCGAGAACGCTGATGTCCCGGTCCGTCATCGCCAGCAGACGGTCGTTCGGGATGACGATGAGGGTGTCGACCTCATTACGCAAAGTGTCGATACCGGTGTCGGCCTGAGTGGCCCGGCGCCGACCCTCGAAGGTGAACGGCCGGGTGACCACACCGATGGTGAGTGCTCCGAGGGAGCGGGCGACGTTCGCGACGACCGGCGCACCGCCGGTACCCGTGCCACCACCCTCACCMGCGGTGACGAAGACCATGTCGGCCCCCTTGAGGACCTCCTCGATCTCCTCCCGGTGATCCTCGGCAGCCTGGCGGCCGACCTCGGGGTCGGCTCCGGCGCCGAGGCCTCGGGTGAGCTCACGGCCGACATCGAGTTTCACGTCGGCGTCGCTCATGAGCAGGGCCTGGGCATCGGTGTTGATGGCGATGAACTCGACGCCCTTGAGACCGACTTCGATCATCCGGTTGACGGCGTTGACGCCACCACCACCGATCCCGACGACCTTGATGACCGCGAGATAGTTCTGTGGGGCAGCCATGCGGTGTCGGTCCTCCAGCGGCGTCGGTGGTCGGACGGGGGTTACCCCGCCCCTGCGCCGCCGCGGGAAGGCGGAGCCGCGCGGCGAGCGAGGAAAGCAGTCGAAGTCTCAACCTTCACCGTCAGCTAGACGGTTACAGTTATGTCAACTTCCGACTGTGGATCGGACAGTAGGCACGGCTTCGGCGGTGGTCAAGGACGCTGTCGGCGCGTCACGACTTTCCCCGCATGGTGGCTTCGCCACAATGCGGGGACCCCCGCCCCGGAAGGAGTCTGTGGTAACCGTGACTCGCCTCCGGCGACCTTCCCGGCGCAGCCGACGGGGGCTTCGTCTCAATGTACGGACCCCGATCAATGTACGGATCCCGACGCCTGGCCGTGCCACGGATCAAGAGACCTCACCACCACCGGGGCCGATGATGGTGTACTGCCTCCCGTGACCGGTCAGCGCACCCAGCACGTCCATTTCCTCGGCATCGGAGGCAGCGGCCTGTCTCCGCTGGCCCAGATCCATCTCGCGGGCGGCGGGACGGTGAGCGGCAGTGACTCCGAAGACTCGCCCCGGGTGGCGACCCTACGCGCACGGGGGGTACCGATCCGGATCGGGGCCACGCCCGGTCCGGCCGCCTTCGCCGCCGAGCTCGCCGGTGCGGATGTCGTGGTCGCGTCCAGTGCGCTGCCCGACGACCATCCGGAGATCGTCGCCGCCCGCGCGCTCGGTCTGCCCGTGCGCCGCCGTTCGGAATGGCTACCGGAGCTCACCGCCGGCTACCGGCTGGTCGCCGTCGCCGGTTCGCACGGCAAGTCGACCACCTCGGCGATGCTCACCCTGGTCCTGCGCGCCGCCGGGCTGGATCCCACGGCGGTCATCGGCGCGGAGGTGTCACAGCTGGGAGGGAACGCGCTGGCCGGCTCCGGCGACGTCTTCGTCCTGGAGTCCGACGAGTACGGCGGCGCCTTCGCGGGCCTCGACCCGAGCATCGCCGTCATCACCAACGTCGAGTGGGAGCACCCTGACGTCTTCCCCGACGAGGCATCGGTCCGGACGGCCTTCGCCGCGTTCGCCCGACGGGTCCGGCCGGGTGGACGACTGGTCGTCTGCGGAGATCATCCCGGGGTGGTCGCCGTCCTCACCGAGCTGGGTCGCCAGCGGCCCGGCAATGACGTCGCGGTGAATGACGTCGCGGTGATCGACTACGGCTTCGGTGCCGAACGCCACTGGCGCGCCGTCGACGTCGTCACCACCGCGGGGGACGACATGACCAGGGCGACCGTCCWGCGGGCCGGTCAGGAGATCGGCGCGCTGACCCTGACGGTACCCGGCCGGCACTCGGTGCTGAACGCGCTCGCGGTCCTCGCCACCGCCACCGAGCTGGGAGTCGCTCCCGCCCAGACCCTCACCACCCTGACGACCTTCACCGGCGCGGCCCGACGGTTCGAGTTCGTGGGCTTCTGGAACGGCCCCGCCGACAGCACCGGCGTCGGACCCGCCGGAGGTCCGGGCAGCCTGGAGGTGATCGACGACTACGCGCATCATCCGACGGAGGTCCGTCTGACGCTCGCCGCGGCCCGTTCACGGGCTCGGGGACGGCAGATCTGGACGGTACTCCAGCCACATACGTTCAGTCGGTTCGCCGCGCTACTGGACGACTTCGCGGCMGCGTTCAGCGACGCCGACCGGGTGTACGTCACCGACATCTATGCCGCCCGCGAGACCGACGACCTCGGTCTGCATGCCGTCGACCTGGTCAAGCGGGTGAGCGAGCCGGCGGCAACATACTACGTGTCCTGGCCCGAACTCGTCGAACGACTCGCCACGGACGTCCGCGTCACCCTGAGCGACGAGGCGTCGCGGGGGATCCTGCTGCTCACGCTCGGAGCGGGAACGATCACCACGGTCGGTCCCCGGCTGCTGGCCGCCCTGGGCTTCTCGGCGGCCGGTTGACCGTTGCATGTGAGCGTCCAATGGCGCTCTCATGCCGCCTTACCTCGCCGCGACGGGTACTCCCCCACGGCCGTCCGAACGGCGGTGAGGTACCGCGGTGGGGTACCGTCGAAAACAAGAAGGGCTTCAATTCTCTCGTACAAAGAAGTGCCATCCGATGCCCGTGAGACGGCGCCTCCTCCCCGGCGTGAAAGCGGCACCGCGCCGCGGACCCGTAACGCCGACGCGACGTCCCGGGCGATGATCCTGCCGGCTGTTGCCCGGCGTCGATGGTTGACTGCCGCAACACGCCCCCGCCGGCATGGCCGGCGGCGACAGGTGAGGATCGAGACGATGGCCGACACGCAGGACCCGCGCAGACCTGGCTTCGACGTCAGGGCGGTCAATCAGACCGTGATCGCCGAGTACCGGGCGACTGGCGGCGTGTTGGAGAAGACGCTGCCCGGTTCCAGGCTGGTGCTCGTGACGACGACCGGGCGGCGCAGCGGGAAGGAGCACACCACCCCGCTGGGGTACGTCATGGACGGCGGTCCCGGCCGCATCGTCGTCTTCGCGTCCAACATGGCCGCCCCACGGCATCCGGACTGGTACCAGAACCTGACGGCCGAGCCGAAGGTCGTGGTGGAGCTCGGCACCGACCGGTTCGAGGCCGAGGCGTTGACCGCCACCGGGGACGAGCGGCAGCGGCTCTACGAGGCACTGGTCGAGACGATGCCGGGGATCCGCGGCCACCAGGAGCAGGTGGAACGGGAGATCCCGGTGGTCGTGCTGGTCACGCTGTGATAACCGGCCAGCGTTGGACACCCCCTGGCTGTCCAGCGGCCGGGGACGGCGGAGCGGTCAGGGAGCCGCGTGCCGCGGGCGGGATCGCCGCCGGGTGGCGGCGGCGTCCCGGATCATGGCGACGATCGCGGCGGCGGCCTGGGGATGGCCGCTGCCGGCGCAGGCGGCCGACATCTTCGCCAGCCGTTCGGCGGAGATGAGCACCGGCAGCGCGTTCTCGAGCAGCCAGGACGCGCTGAGCTCGGCGTCGTCGACGAGGAGACCACCGCCGGCCTCCACCGTCGGCAGCGCGTTGCGGCGCTGCTCACCGTTGCCGTGCGGCAGGGGGACGTACACCGCCGGGAGCCCCGCCGCGGCGAGTTCCGCGCATGTCATCGCGCCCGACCGGCACAGGGTCATGTCGGCCGCGGCGTAGGCCGAGGGGATGTGGTCGAGGTACGGCCGCAGCTCGTATGGCGTGGGCAGGTCGAGGGGCAGCGCCGCGGCGACCTCGTCGAAGTTCTTCGGTCCGGTCGCGTGCAGCACCTGGATCCCGGCGGCGGCAAGGGGATGCGCCGCCGCCGTCATCACCTGGTTGAGCGAGCGGGCGCCCTGCGAACCGCCGAAGACGAGCAGGGTCGGCCGGTGCGGGTCGAGCCCGTAGCGCGCCCGGGCGGCCCGCATCGCGGCCGGGGAACGGTCGAGGGTGAGGATCTCCCCCCGCAGCGGGATCCCGGTGAGCGTCGCGCCGCGCAGGGGCGTGCTCGGGTAGGACGTGGCGACGAACGGGGTGAGCCGGGCGCCGAGCCGGTTGGCCAGTCCCGGCAGCGGGTTCGCCTCGTGCACCACGATCGGGATGCCGCGGCGCCGGGCGGCGAGGTACGCGGGCGCGGACACGTATCCACCGAACCCCACGACCACGTCCGCCCGAACCAGGTCGAGGGTCTCCCCCGCCTGACAGATCGCGTCGAGGAACCGGGCGGGCAGCTTGAACACGGCCGGGGTGGGGCGGCGCGGCATCGGGACCTTCGGCACCGTCGCCAACTCATGGCCCCGGGCGGGCACCAGGCGCGCCTCCAGACCGGTCGCGGTGCCGAGCAGGGTCAGCCGTACCCGGGAGTCGGTCGCCCGCAGCGCGTCCGCGACGGCGAGTGCGGGTTCCACGTGGCCGGCTGTCCCGCCGCCGGCGAGCACTACGCTTCGCAACATCGGTCAAGACGATGACACATCACGCCGTCTCCCGGGCAGCCCGGCCCCGGTCACCCGGGCCCGCACACGGGATGATATGCGCCCCGACGAACGCCCCGACCCGGACTCCGGCACCGGACCCACCGGACCCGACCGCGCGTCGTCGACCGGTACGAGGCCGAGGTCCGGTCGGTGGCCCCGGCGGCCGGGCGGCCGCCTCTCCTCCCGCGGTATCACCCCGGTGGCATCGGCGCGCCGCTCCCGGCCGCGGCGCCAGCGCTGGCGGCGCCGGCCGGACGCGGCGAGACGCGCGGCGTGGCGTTCCTCGGCCCGTCGGGACAAGAATTCGGCCGCGGCCGGCTCGGACCGGGCGAAGGAGAGCAGCATGCCGAGGGCCGCGAGGGTCGGCAGCAACGCGGAGCCACCGAACGACACCAGCGGAAGGGTGACGCCGGTAATCGGCAACAGACCCACGACGGCACCTATGTTGACCACCGCCTGGACGAGGATCCAGGCGGTGACCCCCGCTGCGGCGAGCCGGACGAACAGCTCGTCACAACGGTGCGCAATCCGCAGGCCCGCGTATCCCAGYACGCCGAACAGGCCCACCACCACCAGGCTGCCGACCAGCCCGAGTTCCTCGCCGATGATCGCGAGGATGAAGTCGGTGTGCACCGCGGGCAGTAACTGCGGCCACTTCTCCCGGGATGCRCCAAGGCCCTCCCCCCACCAGCCGCCGGTCGACAGGGCATAGATGCCCTGCACGGCCTGGAAGCCGTCGCCGTGCGCGTCGGCGAACGGATCGGTGAACGACAGCAGGCGCCGGACGCGGTAGGGCTCGACCACGGCGAGGACCGACGCCGCCGCGACCATCGATCCCAGGATCCCGGTGTAGAGGCGCATCGGGGTACCGATCACCCACAGCACGGTCAACGGCACGACGGTCACGCAGATCGCCCCGCCGAGATCCGGTTCCAGCAGCAGCAGCAGGTCGATGAACAGGAACACCGGGACCAGCGGAACGAGCAGGTGTTTGGGGTCGGACAGCAGCCGCCGTTTGCGGACAAGCAGATCCGAACACCACAGCGCAAGGGCGATCTTCGCCAACYCGCTGGGCTGGATCGTGATCGGCCCGACGACGATCCACTGGCGGGCGCCACCACGCACGCTGCCGATACCCGKGATGAGCACCGCCATCAGCATCAGCACGGTCCCGAGCAACAACGGGTAGGCAAAGGCGCGGAAGACCCGCACAGGCAGCCGGGAGGCGACGGCGACCACCGGCAGACCGATCGCGACCCAGATCACCTGCCGGATGAACAGCGTGTAGGAGGAGCCGAAGTCGGCGTAGGAGCGCACGCTCGACGCCGACAGGACCATGACCAGTCCGAGCACCAGCAGCAGAGCGGCCGAGGACAGCAGCAGGTAGTAGGACGCCAACGGCCGGTCGAGCAGCGGCAGCCGTGCTTCGGCCCCGTCCGCCGCGCCGGTTCCCCCGCCGGCGGAGTCGGGCTCGGCCGCGGAGCCGGTTCGCACGGCTTTGGGCCCTCGCGCCGCCCGCGCGGGCCGCGCCGACGTCCCGGTGGACGGCGGCGACGACGCTCCCGACCCCGCCACGGTTACCCCTCTCGTGCGCGGACCGCCGCCGCGAACAGATCTCCGCGCGCCGCGTAGTCCCGGAACATGTCCATCGAGGCCGCGGCCGGCGCCAAGAGCACAGTGTCACCGGTGGTCGCGAACGCCGCCGCAGCCTTCACCGCATCGTCCATGCCGTCAGCCCGTTCCACGGGGACATCGGGGGCGTGTCGGGCGAGAGCGGCGGCGATCTCATCGGCGCAGCGCCCGATGAGGACCGCGGCGCGCAGCACCCGGCGCGCGTCGCGGACGAGATCGTCGAAGGCGAGGCCCTTGTTGAGGCCGCCCGCGATCCACACCACCGAGGGGTAGCCGGCCAGCGACGCGGCGGCGGCGTGTGGGTTCGTCGCCTTGCTGTCATCCACCCAGCGGACCCCGTCGATGACGGCCACCTCGGCGTTGCGGTGGGCGCCGGGCCGGAAAGCGACGAGCGCCGCGCCGATCGCGGCCGGGCCAACGCCCTCGGCGCGGGCAAGCGCGGCGGCGGCCAGCGCATTGGAGATCATGTGCGGACTTGTCAGCACGAGGTCACGGACGGCGACCAGCCGCCCGCCACCGAAGGCGTCGTCGACGAGGTGGCCGTCGACGACGGTCAGGCCGGGCCGCGGCCGGGCCGCCGGGTCGAGACCGAACAGGACCCGCCGCCCCGGAGCGGCGGCGAGCAGGTCCGCGCTGGTTGCGTCGTCGGCGTTGCCGATCGCGGTCGTCCCGGGACGACGCCAGATCCCCGCCTTCGCTGCCGCATAGGCCGCCGCGCCCCCGTGCCAGTCGAGATGGTCGGGGGCGACGTTGAGCACGGCCGCGGCGAGGGGGGCCATGGTGTGGGTGTAATGGAGCTGGAAGCTGGACAGTTCCACCGCGAGGGTCTCGTAGGGCGGCTCGGCGGCAACCGCGTCCACGATCGGGGTCCCGATGTTCCCGGCGGTGGTGGATCGCCGGCCACCGGCGGCGAGCATCGCGCCGAGCATCTCGGTGGTCGTCGTCTTGCCGTTCGTTCCCGTGACGGCGAGCCACCGGCTCCCACCCCGCCACCGCCAGGCGAGCTCCACCTCCCCCCAGACCGGGATCCCGGCGCCGGCCGCCCCGGTGATCAGCGGGGCCGTCGGCGGGACGCCGGGCGAGGTGACGACGAGGGCGCTGTCCCCGGGGCCGGCCGGCAGGCCGCCGAGGTTCACCTCGGCCCCGAGCGCCCGCAGCGTCGCGGCCGCACCCTGGTGACGTGGGGAGTCGCCGGCGTCGACGACCCGGACCCGCGCACCGCGGGCAAGCAGCGCCCGGGCCGCGGCGAGCCCGGAGACCCCGATCCCGACGACCAGCACGGGCAGGCCCGCCCAGGAGATCGAGGTCGTGAGGTTGCCTGGGCCCTGACCGTCGCCCGGGCCCTGACCGTCGCCCGTCATGGCGTCAGCCACCTCCGTGGGAGAGGAACTCCGCGTAGAACAGGCCCAGGCCGAAGGCCACCGCGAGTCCCGAGACGATCCAGAATCTGATGATCACCGTCGTCTCGGGCCATTCGGCGAGCTCGAAATGGTGATGGATCGGCGCCATGTTGAACACGCGTTTCTTCGTCGCCTTGAAGAACGCGACCTGGATCATCACGGACAGGGTCTCGATGACGAACAGGCCGCCGAGGACGACGAGAAGCAGCTCGGTCCGGCTGACGATCGCGATACTGGCGAAGGCACCACCCAGCGCGAGCGACCCGGTGTCCCCCATGAAGATCTTCGCCGGGCTGGCGTTCCACCACAGGAACCCGAAACAGGCCCCCATCGCCGCCGCCGCGACCAGCGCGACGTCGAGGGGATCACGCACGAGGTAACAGCCCGCCTCGGCCGCGTGCGGCTCGCACAGGTTGCCGAACTGCCAGAAGGAGATGATGACGTACGCGCCGAACACCATTGCCGAGGTGCCGGCCGCGAGGCCGTCGAGGCCGTCGGTGAGGTTCACCGCGTTAGAGGTCGCGGCGATGATGATCCAGGCCAGCAAGGGAAAGGCGATGATGCCGACGGAGAGACTCGTGTCCCGCACGATCGAGATGTACGTCGAGCCGGGGAGCAGCCCGGYGTCGTTCTTGAACCGGACGGCCAGCAGGCCGAAGACGATCGCGACCGCGGCCTGCCCGGTGAACTTCATCCGGGCGGTGAGCCCGAGGCTGCGCTGCTTGCGGATCTTGATGTAGTCGTCCAGAAAGCCGACCAGGCCAAGCCCGGTCATCACCATCAGCACAAGCAGACCCGACGCGGTGAACCCGATGCCGGTCACCAGGTGGGCCAGGAAGTACCCGGCCAGGGCAGCGACAATGATGACAGTGCCCCCCATCGTGGGGGTGCCCCGCTTGGTCAGGTGGCTGGACGKCCCGTCCTCGCGGATCTCCTGGCCATATCCCTGCCGGCGGAAGAGCCGGATCACCCAGGGTGTGCCCAGCAACGACACGACCAACGCGACCATGGCCGCGATAAGAAC
Source organism: Frankia sp. CcI156 (assembly GCF_001983015.1). Classification (NCBI taxonomy): domain Bacteria; kingdom Bacillati; phylum Actinomycetota; class Actinomycetes; order Frankiales; family Frankiaceae; genus Frankia; species Frankia sp. CcI156. The sequence continues at coordinate 94,235 of NZ_MOMD01000005.1, read as the reverse complement.
GCCTCTCACGCGTGCGTCACCCGCGCGGGTCCGCGTGTGTGAAGCCAGCCGTCCGCCGTCATGTCCCCTCGATCCCGGCGCCGAGGACGCCGAATCTGGTCACCAACGCCTCGGCGACGCGCTCCAGACCGAAGGACCGGCTGGCCTTGACCAGTACCACGTCGTCCGGTCCGGCCTGCGCGGCCACCAGGGCCACCGCCTCCTCGGCGTCGGTCACCTCCACCGACTCCCCGTCCCAGGAGCCTTCCAGCGAGGCGCCCAGGTGGATATGGCGGGCCGCCGGACCCACCGCGATCAGTCGATCGACCCCGAGGCGGACCGCGAACCGGCCGAGCACGTCGTGCTCGGCGGCGGCGGCGTCACCGAGTTCCCCCATCGGACCGAGCACCGCGAACGCCCGGCCCTTCCCCCGCATGTCCACCAACGCCTTCAGCGCCGCCCGCATCGACTCCGGGTTCGCGTTGTAGGCGTCGTTGACGACCACCACCCCGGCCGCGGTGGAGGTCACCTCCATCCGCCACCGGCTGCGCGGGCGGGCGGCGGACAGCGCCGCGGCGACCCGGTCCGGGGACAGCCCCAGCCGGATCGCGACGGCCGCCGCGGCCAACGCGTTCGGCACCTGGTGCGCGCCGACGAGCCCGAGGGTCACCCGATGGTGCTCGCCGTGCGCCAGCAGGTCGAACGAGGCGCGGCCCAGCCGGTCGACATCGACGGCACCGGCCCGCACGTCGGCCCGTCCACCCTCCCCGAAAGTGATCACTTCGGCCGTCGTCCGAACCGCCATCGCCGCGACCAGCGGGTCATCGGCGTTGAGCACGACGGCCTCGCTCGCGGCCTCGGCAAGCTCGCCCTTAGCCGCGGCGATCCCCAGCCGGCCGTCGGCGTACTCGCCCAGGTGGGCACTGCCGACGTTGAGGACCACCCCCACAGCCGGGCGGGCTACCGCGCAGAGGGTGGCGATGTGCCCCGGACCGCGGGCACCCATCTCCAGGACGACGAACGCCGTGTCCGGCTCGGTGCGCAGCAGCGTCAGCGGCAGTCCGATCTCGTTGTTGAAGGAGCCGGGCGCGGCCACCGTCGGGGCGAGCCCGCCCAGCACGTCGGCGAGCAGGTCCTTGGTCGTCGTCTTGCCCGCCGACCCGGTCACGGCGACCACGGTGGCGGCGGCCAGATCACGGACGTACGCGGCGAGCGCGGCGAGCGCCGAAGGCGGATCGGGAACGATGACGGCCGGCTCGCCCACCGACCGGGCGGCGAGCACGGCGGACGCGCCGGCGGCGACGGCGGCGGCGGCGAAGTCGTGCCCGTCGACCCGGCTGCCAGCCAGGGCGACGAACAAGGCGCCGTCGCGGACCTCGCGGGAGTCGACGACGACCGAACGCACCGTGACGCCCGGGTCGGGCACCGCGTCGAGCCGGCCGCCGGTCGCCGACGCGACCTCGGCCAGGGTCAGCGGGATCATCTCCTCTCCACCGAGGAGAGCGCGGCGCGCAGGGCGACCCGATCGTCGAAGGGGGTCACCACCCCCGCCTGTTCCTGGCCCGACTCATGACCCTTGCCGGCGACAACGACGGCGTCCTGAGGTCCGGCCTCGGCCACGGCGGCCGCGATGGCCGCGGCGCGGTCCGGTTCGACCAAGACCGTGGCCGAGGCCGACAGCGCCGTGACCCCGGCGAGCATCTGGGCGAGGATCTCCGCCGGATCCTCCGAGCGCGGATTGTCGTTCGTGAGGATCGCGACGTCGGCGAGTGTCGCCGCGGCGGCCCCCATCAGCGGGCGCTTGCCGCGGTCGCGGTCGCCACCGCAGCCGAGCACGACGATGACCCTGCCCTTCACCAGCGGGCGAACCGTCTCGAGCAGCGTCGTGACCGCGTCCGGGGTGTGCGCGAAGTCGACCAGGGCCAGGAACGGCTGGCCGGCGTCGACCCGCTCCATCCGGCCGGGCACCCCGGGCAGGGAGCCGATCCCCGCCGCCGCCGTGGCCGGGGGGACCCCGATGGCGACGAGCAGCGCCAGCGCGCCGAGCGTGTTGGCGACGTTAAAGGCGCCGGGCAGCGGCACGGACAGATCCACCCGCAGCCCGTCCGGACCCTCGGCGCGCAGCAGTGTGCCGGTCGGCCCGTAGGAGACGTCCCGGGCCGTCCAGTCGGCCGGCCCCTCGACGGCGAACGTGATCGCGCCGGGATGCCGTTCGGCGAGCCGGCGGCCCCACCGGTCCGCCACGCCGATCACCGCGACGGCGGTCCGGGCCGGGTCGAACAGGGACGCCTTCGCCGCGAAGTAGTCCTCCATGGAGGAGTGGAAGTCCAGATGGTCCTGGCTGAGGTTGGTGAACACGGCCCCGGCGAAGTGCAGGGCGTCGGCCCGGTGCAGGGCCAGCGCGTGGCTGGACACCTCCATCGTGGCGGCCCCCACGCCACGCTYGACCATCGTGGCGAGCAGGGCCTGCAGGTCGCTCGCCTCCGGGGTGGTGCGGGCGGAGGCCAGCCGTTCGTCGGCGATCCGGGTCTCGATCGTGCCGATCAGGCCCGTGGTGTGGCCGGCGGCGCGCAGCCCGGCGTCGAGCAGGAAGGCCGTGGTCGTCTTCCCGTTGGTGCCGGTGACGCCGAGCAGGCGCAGCGCCGCAGAGGGATCACCGTAGATCCTCGCCGCCACCGGGGCGAGGTCGCGCCGTGGATCGTCGCTGACAAGCACCGGGACTTCCCCGGGGGGGCCGGGCGGCATGGCCGCGATCCGGCGGGCGCCCTCGGCGTCGGTGAGCACGGCGACGGCGCCGCCGGCCACCGCGGCGGCCGCGAAGGCCGCACCGTGCGTGTGGGCACCGGGCAGTGCCGCGTGGAGGTCGCCCGGCYGGACCGCATGCGAGTCGTGGGTGACGCCATGCACGATCACGTCCGTGTCCGTGTCCGCATGTGTGTCCGCATGTGTGTCCGACGGCGAATGTCCCGCACCCGCGAACGCCGCCGGCTCCGGGACGGGCGCCACGGCCGCGAGCACCGCGCGCAGATCGGCGAGGCTGCACGCGGGCGGGGCAGCCGGTCGAGGTGCCGGAGAGGTCACGGTCACGACCTTAGTGGGGGCGGGCACGGCCATCCCCACGGGCGCCCGGGCACGGCGGTGGTCCAGCCGACCTTCCCCGCCCACCACGTCCCGGCGCGGATCGCGATCATCTGTCCAGGTCGAGCAGGAGCGGTGCGGGCCTGGTGATCGGCTGTGGCACGCCGAGGGTGGTCAACGCGAAGGACATGACACGTTGGAACACGGGCGCGGCGACCTGACCGCCGAAGTAACCCTTCTTCGGGTTGTCCAGGACGATCTCCACCACCACCCGCGGATCATCCGCCGGGGCGAACCCGATGAACGAGGGAACGTAGCCCTGGTAACCGCCGTGCACCGGGTCGGGCCGTTTGGCGGTGCCCGTCTTGCCGGCCACCCGGTAACCGGGAACCTCGGCAAGCGGCGCCGTGCCCTCGTTCGTCGCCACCGCCTCGAGCATCCGGGTGAGCGTGGCCGCGGTCTGCGCGCTGACGACGCGCTGACCAGGCGGTTGGGGAGTCACCTTGACGACGCCGTCCGGACCGGTGATGGCGTCGACAAGCCGCGGGGTCACGCGAACACCGCCGTTCGCGATAGTCGCGTACACCGAGGCCATCTGGAGCGCCGTCGCCGACATGCCCTGCCCGTAGGAAATGGTGGCGGCCTGGCTGCCCGACCAGTCCCGGGCTGCCGGCAGCAGGCCGGCGCCCTCGCCGGGGAAGTTCAGACCCGTGCGGGCACCGAGCCCGAACGAGCGCAGCGCCTGCTCCAGCCCGATCCGCCCGACCCGCTCGGAGATCTCCACGGTGCCGATGTTGCTGGAGCGGGCCAGGACGCCGGCGGCGGTGAGATGTTCGACGCCGTGCGGCTCGGAGTCCTCGATGCGTACCCCACCCCGGGTGATGAACGGCGGGATGGTCATCGGGGTCTCGGAGGTGATCAGACCGCGGTCCAGCGCCGCGGCCATCGTGATCACTTTGTTGACGCTGCCGGGCTCGTAGGCGTCCCGCGTGGACCGATTGCCCAGCGCCGGGGTGTCCCGGGCGGTGATGTTGTTCGGGTCGAACTGCGGCGCGTCGGCCATCGCGAGGATGTCCCCGGTGCGGGGGTCCATCACGACGGCCGTGCCGCCGTCGGCCTCGGAGGTACGGACCGCGTCGGCGATCGCGTTCTGGGCGTTCCACTGGATGTCCCGCTCGAGGGTCAGGCGCAGCGAAGAACCCGGGATCGGGTCCTTCTCGCGGCTCTGGCCCGAGGGGATCTCGATGCCCGCCGGGTTCGCCTCCAGTCGGCGAAGGCCGTYGGTACCGCGCAGCACCTCGTCATACGCCAGCTCCAKCCCGCCGCCGCCCTCGAGGATGTCACCATCGCCGTGCCRCATGAACCCGATGACGTTCGCGGCCAGTTCCCGGGACGGGTAGGTGCGTCCGCGTTCCTCGGTGATGCCGATACCGCGCAGCCCCAGGGCGCTGACCTTCTCCGCCACGTCCGGAGTGAGCCCGCGGGCGAGGTAGACGAACTTGATGTGCTCGGCCGGGTCGGTGGTAAGCCGTCTGCGCAACGCCTCGGTGCTGTCGTCGAGGACCGGCGCGAGCTTCGCGGCCGTCCCCGCGATGTCCCTGACGTTCGTCGGGTTCGCGTAGACGGCCCGCAGCTCGACATACTGCGCGAGCGTGTGGCCCGCCCGGTCGGTGATGGCGCCACGCGCCGCGGGCAGCACGATGGTCCGCAGCCGCTGGGCCTCGGCCTGGGCCGCGTAGGTGGAGGCGGAGAAACCCTGCAGCTGGGTCAGGCGCAGCCCGAGGACACTGAGGACCGCGCACATGAGCACGATGGACACCCGCAGCCGCCGACGCGGGCTGCCCAGCCGGTAGGCGCGACGAGCCGGGGGGTGCCGCGGCCGGCTGACCCGACCGGGACGCCAGGGCACCGAGCCTGGCCGGCCCACATACCGGCCGCCCGGATACCGGCCGTCGTGCTCCTCGTCGCCGTACTCGTCCGCACCGGGCCCGTCGCCGACCGCCCGACCCGGGTCGTCGACATCCCTCCGCAACCGACCGCCATACACTGAAGGTGGCGGTGGAGGAACAAGGCGTAGCCGTCCGCGGCCGCGCTGAGGGGAGCCCGGGGGCGTCGAGCTCACTGCCCGGCTCCGGCCTTTCCCGCCGCCCCGATCGCGGCACCACCGGCCGCGGCAGCGTTCGCCCCGGTGGCGGGAAGGTGGGCGTGAGCGGTTCCGCCGGCACCACCCGCCGTCGCGCCGGCCGCTGGCTGACCGTTCTTCCCGGGACCGCCGGTCTTCCCGGGACCGCCGGCCGGGCTCGGGCCGGGCGATGCGGGCACGACGATGATGACGGATCCGCTGCCCGGTTCCCGGGCCAGGGTCCGGGAACCAACGGGCAGCGGAGCGCCCGGCGGAAGGTATTCCGGTATCCCGCCGGGGATCATGCCGTAGCGGGAGGCCTGCGCGGCCAGCGACGCCGGATCGGAGAGCTGGTCGGCATGCACCGACAGCGCCTGTTCCTCGTCGGCCAGGGCGGACGCCCGATTGCGCAGAGTGTTGGCCTGGAACGAGTTCTCCATCAACGCCAGGTTCAGCAGCAGCAGGCAGAGCAGACCAGCGCCCAGCAGGACCAGCAGCAACACGACGAAGGGACCCTTGCGGCCCCCGTCCGGCGCAGGCCGGACCACCGCGAGCCGCGCCCGGCTCGACGCCCGGCGCGGCTGCGGGCCGATGGCCGGAGCGGTCGCGGCGGCCGAGCGGGCCGCGGGCCGCCCCGTCGAGGGGGTCGGGGCGCTTGTCATCCGCCCAGGGCCCCCTTGCCCGGAGCCGGTCCGGGCGGAGCCGGTCCGGGCGGAGGCGGAACCGGAACGCCCGGCGCGGGCGAGCGGCTGCGCGGGAGCGGTCACGATGCACCTCCGGTCGGTTTCCGGGTGTGGTCCGGGTTCGGCGCGGTACGTTCGACGGCACGCAGGCGGACGGAGGCCGCCCGCGGGTTCTCGGCCTTCTCGGTCTCGCTCGCCGGTTCCGCACCTCGGGTCAACCAGCGCAACCTGGGGCCCGCGCCCTCGGGCACCACCGGYAGGTCCGGCGGGACCGAGGCCTCCGCGTAGCCGCGCAGTTGCCGCTTGACCAGCCGGTCCTCAAGCGAGTGGTACGACAGGACGACGAGCCGGCCGGACACGGCCAGCGCGTCGAAGGCCGCGGGCAACGCCCGGGCGAGCACGTCGAGTTCGGCGTTGACCTCGATACGTAACGCCTGGAAAGTGCGTTTTGCCGGATTGCCGCCGGTCCGCCGGGCCGGCGCCGGGATGGCGTCGCGTACCAGGTCGGCGAGCCGCGCCGAGGTGGCGAACGGGGTGACGGCCCTGGCCTGGACGATCGCACCGGCGATGCGGCGGGCGAAGCGCTCCTCGCCGTATTCCCGCAGGATGCGGGTCAGCGCGTCGGCATCGTAGGTGTTGAGGACGTCGGCGGCCGTCCTGCCCCGTGTCTGGTCCATCCGCATGTCCAGYGGCGCGTCCCGGGAGTAGGCGAACCCACGGTCGTCCGTGTCCAGCTGCAACGACGACACGCCGAGGTCGAACAGGATGCCCTGCACCACCGGATGACCGAGCCGGTCCAGGATCTCGGCCACCTCGTCGTAGACGGCGTGGACGAGCTCCACCCGGCCGGGGGCGAGCCCGTGCAGCCGCTCACCGCTGCGCTCCAGGGCRTCGGGGTCGCGGTCGAGCCCCACCAGCCGTACGTGCGGGAAGGCCGTGAGCACAGCCGCGGCATGCCCACCGAGACCCACCGTCGCGTCCACCACGATCGCTCCGGATGCCCGCAGGGCGGGAGCCAACAAAGTCAGTACACGGTCGGTCARCACAGGCGTATGTGTGGCGTTCAGTGCTGAGCCTCCCTCGACCGCTCGTGGACCTCGTCTTCAGATGTGCTGACGGGCATGGGGGCTTCGTCGGCGGAAGCCACYGGGCGGCGGGCCCGGGTCGGGTGACCGGGGCCGACCGCCCTCGCGTACGTCCCGGATGCCGGCCGCCGGGGAAGGGACAGCCGGAGGGGACGGTGCGCGTGGCGAGCCCGCGGAGCACCCGGATCCATGAACCCAAGGCAGCTCAGATCACTCCGGGCAGGACCTCCTCGGACAGCTCGGCGAAGCTCTCCTCCTGGCTTTCCAGGTAGGCCTGCCACCGCTGGGCATCCCAGATCTCAATCCGGGTGTTGGCCCCATTGACCACGCAGTCGCGCATCAAGCCCGCGTAGGACCGCAGCGGAGCCGGAACCGTGATCCGCCCCTGCCGGTCCGGCACGTCGTCCGCGGCCGAGGAGAAGAACACCCGACTGTAGTCACGCAACGCCTTTGCGGTAACCGGAACGGTACGGAGGGACTCGCTGATCCGAGTGAACTCCGCCATCGGAAAGACGTACAGGCAGCGTTCCTGCCCCTTGGTGATCACAAGCCCCCCCTCCAACTCGTCGCGGAATTTCGCGGGCAGCGTCAGTCGCCCTTTGTCGTCGAGCCGCGGCGCGTGGCTGCCGAGAAACACCGGCAACCTCCTCGCCACTGCGAGGAAGACAGCGACAGGTCACCCCGCGACGGCCACCCGTAAGCTGCTGTCCCCCACTGCGCGCCACTCTACCCCACTCCCCCCCACCCGACACCCCCTCAACACCCCGCACCACCCCACCGAACCCCCTCTATCGGGGGTCGCCCGCGATACCTAAGAAGAAGGTGGTATAAATCGCAAAAAATCAGTACAAATGACTCTGGTGGGCGAAGGAACATTTGGTCTCACTCGCCGTCCCGGCGAGGCCGGTCAGCTACGGACACCTACCCCTCAATCTCCTGTCGGGTTCCGCTTCGAGGCATGTTTCCTCGACCACCACGGCCTGCGCGCCCGCGGTGGATGTCACACTCGGGGGGGGACAGGTCCCACCGGGGCCGGGTCCGCGCATCCCGACGCGCGACGCATCCCGACACTCGACACCCGGAGGGGGGCCAACCTCGTGGTGACCGACCCTGGTCTTCTGCACTGGCGTGACCCGGTGACCGACATCGGCCATCTCGCCGACGTCACCAATCGAGTGCGGACCAGCGTCGAGACGGTCATCGACGGCAAGTCCGAGGCGATCACGACGGCCCTGGTCGTGCTGCTGTCCGAGGGTCATCTGCTGATCGAGGACGTCCCCGGGGTCGGCAAGACCATGCTCGCCAAGGCCCTCGCACGGTCCATCGATGCCCGGGTGCGCCGCATCCAGTTCACTCCGGACCTGCTCCCCGGCGACGTCACCGGAGTCAGCATCTACAACCAGGGCACCCGTGACTTCGAGTTCCGTCCCGGCCCGGTGTTCGCCAACATCGTCGTCGGCGACGAGATCAACCGCGCCGAGCCGAAGGCGCAGTCGGCGCTCCTCGAATGCATGGAAGAACACCAGGTCACGGTCGACGGCGTCACCTACCGGCTCGAGTCACCCTTCATGGTGATCGCGACCCAGAACCCGGTGGAGATGGAGGGCACCCGGGCGTTGCCGGAGGCCCAGCGCGACCGTTTCACCGCCCGGATCTCGATGGGCTACCCCTCCCCCGCGGCCGAGCTGGAGATGCTCGACAGCCACGGCAACGCCAACCCGCTGGCCGGCATCACCCCGGTCACCGACGCCGCCGAGATCGCCAAGCTGATCGCACTCGTCCGCACGGTGCACGTCTCGCCCGAGGTGCGCCACTACATCGTCGACCTGGTCGGCGGGACCCGCACGCATCCCGAGATCGCGCTCGGCGCGTCCCCCCGGGCGGCGCTGCATCTCATCCGTGCTGCCCGGGCCCGCGCGGCCCTGGACCAGCGCGGTTTCGTCCTCCCCGACGACGTTCAGGAGATGGCTGTCCCGGTCATGGCGCACCGCCTACTGCTGCACCCCGAGATCATGCTCTCCGGGGAGCCGACGATCGAGGTCGCCGCCCGCATCCTGACCGACGTCCTGCGCCGGATTCCGATCCTTCGCCCCGGTACGGCACGCCCGACCCGGCACGGCCGTTAGAGCTCCGTGTGCGGAACCTCCGGGTGCGGAACCTCCGGGTGCGTGACTTTGTCGCGGCGCTGCGTGGCCTGACGATCCGCGGCCGGTCGTTCGTCGCCGCCGGCATCGCCTGCGCGGCGTCCGCGGCCGTGCTCGGCGAGCAGGACCTGCTGCGGATCGGCCTGCTCGTCATGCTCCTCCCCGTGCTCGCGGCGGCCTTCGTCTGCCGGACCCGCTACCGGCTCGCCTGCACCCGCCGGCTCGAACCGAGCCGGGTGACCGCCGGGGACCGGGTCTCGGTCCAGATCAGGCTGGAGAACGTCAGCCGGTCGCCGTCGTCGGTGCTCCTGCTGGAGGACGCTGCCGCGGACGGGCTGGGCGGCGGGGCCCGGTTCGTACTCGACCGGATCGAGCCCGGTGGCAGCCGGGACCTGTCCTATGTCCTCCACGCGGGGATGCGCGGCCGCTACCAGATCGGACCGATGGCGATCCGCCTCGGTGACCCGTTCGGGCTGTGCGAACTGTCGCGCAGTTTCCGCAGCCTGGACGAACTGGTCGTGGCCCCCCCGATCGAGCGGCTGCCGCCGGCCCGCCCGACCGGTGCCGCGCGCGTCAGCACCGAGCTGCGCCGCGCGACCGGGCTCGTGGGTGAGGACGAGACGACGACCCGTCCGTACCGGTCCGGCGACGACCTGCGCAAGGTGCACTGGAAGACGACCGCCCGCCGCGGCGAGCTGATGGTCCGGCGCGAGGAGCACCCGCGGACGGGCGGGGCGACCATCCTGATCGACACTCGGGCCCGGGCGTGGCCTGACGGGGGCCCGTCAGCGTCGTTCGAGTGGGCGGTGAGCGCGGTCGGGGCGATCGGCGTCCACCTCGTCCGGGGCGGGTACCGGGTCCGGCTGCTGACCGATCAGGGGCTGGCGGCCATCGCCGCGGAGGGTACCGTCGGCGGGCTCCTTGACGAGCTTTCGACGCTGACGCCCGCCCCCACCGAGTCCCTGTACCCAGCGCTCGCGGCCGGCCGCGGGCGAGTCGATCGCGGCGGCATGTTCGTCGCCGTCCTCGGCCACACCGATGCGCCCACCGCCACCGCGCTGGCCGGGCTGCGGCCCCGCAGCGCCCCGGCGATCGCGGTGCTCGTCAACGTGGCCAGCTGGAGCACCGCCGCGGCGGCCCCGAAGATCGCCGCCGACCTCGAAACGACGCACGCGGTGCTCACCCGCGCCGGCTGGGCGGTCCTCGGCGCGGCGGCGGGCACCAGCCTCGCGGCGATGTGGCCGCGGGTCGCCGCCCGGGCCCGGGGCCCGGGCGGCGTCGGTGCCCCGGGTGCCGCCGGAGTCTCCGGACGTCCCGGGGCCGCGGGACTCACCAGGACCGTGGGACTCACCGGGGCGACGGGACTCACCGGGGCGACGGGGCACACCGGCGATCTCCACACCGGCGGACGGTCGGTGCCGTGAACGCCCGCCCGGTGCCCACAGTGATCGCCACCGTCGCCTGTCTGCTGTCCACCAGCGCGCTGACCCGTCTGTTCGAGGGTGTCCTCTGGTGGTTCGGGCCGGTGCTCGTTGCCACGACCGTGGCCGTCGGGACGGGGGTGGCGAGCCGCCTGCTCCGGCTGCCGGCGGCGGCCGAGATCCTGCTCAGTCTGGTCGGCCTCATCGGCACCGTCACCGTGCTGTCCGCGCGGTCGACGGCGTTGCTGGGCTTCCTGCCGACCGCCACCACGGTCGAGACGCTGCACACGCTCATCTCCGCCGGCGGCTCCGACATCTCACGGCTGGCCGCGCCGGTGCCCGCCCGGCCGGGCCTGGTGGTCCTCACGGTGATCGGCGTCTACCTCCTGGTGATGATCGTCGATCTGATCGTGGTGAAGTTCGACCACCCGACGCTCGGCGGCCTTCCGCTGCTGGCGCTGTATGCGGTGTCGGCGGCGATTCTGCCCGGGGGGGTCGGCGTGGTGCCCTTCCTGCTCGGCGCGGTGAGCTTCATCGCCCTGCTCCTGCTCGACGGGCGGTTGGCGTACGAGCGATGGGGCCGGACCGTCTCCGACCAGYGGAGGGCTGGCGTCGAGATGTTCGGCGGTCGCATCGCCGTGGGCGCGCTCGGGGTCGCCGTCACCGCGCTGGTCGCCGCGATCGTGGTGCCGCTTGGCCTGCCGTCCCTTGACGGCGAGGGACTGGTGTCGCGCAAGGGTGGATCCGGTGCCGGGGACGGTCCGAGTTCGGCCAGCGTCGTGCAGCCGATCGTCTCGGTGAGCCAGCAGCTGCACGCCAGCACGGAGGTGCCCCTGCTTCGGCTGCGCTCCGACGAGCCGAAGTATCTGCGACTGACGGCGCTGGAGAACTTCGACGGCCAACTGTTCACCCTGCGGGCGTTGAATGCCACCCGGGAAGACCGGGTCAGCGAGGGATTACCGAAACCACGGACGGGCGGCGCTACCCAGTCGGTGCGTGCGGAGGTGGCCGTCACCGGGCGGTTCAACGAGCTGTATCTGCCGGTTCCGGGCATCCCAATCCGGATCGAGGGGCTGACCGGCGACTGGYGGCTGGCGAGCCCGACAGGCACGATCTTCTCGACCCGGACCTCGACGGCGAACGCGCACTACCAGGTGGACGCGGTGGTGCCGAATCCCACAAGCGCGCAGCTTCAGGCCGCGACCGGGCCGATCCCGGACTCGCTCGGCGTCGCGACCGCGCTCCCTGACAATCTCGATCCCCAGCTGCGTCAGCTCACCAAGGCCGTGACCGCGGGTGCGCGCACCCCCTATGAAAAGGTGTACGCGATCCAGGAATACCTGCGGGGGCCGCAGTTCACCTACGACCTCCGGGGCGCCCCCACCACGCAGGAGGGCGCGCTCAGCCAGTTCCTGTTCGACACCCACCGCGGCTACTGCGAACAGTTCGCCTCGGCCATGACGGTCATGGTGCGGATACTGGGCCTACCCGCCCGGGTCGCGATCGGCTTCGTCCCCGGGGAGCSGCAGAGCGACGGCAGCTACGTCATCACCAACCGGCAGGCGCACGCCTGGCCCGAGGTCTGGTTCCCGTCGATCGGCTGGATCAGCTTCGAGCCGACCCGCCGCAGCGACGGAACCACCTCGGCGCCGTCCTACGCCCCCGCCGGGCCCGAGGACCCCGACAACGACGCCGCCCTGCCGGAAGAGCAGGCTCAGGCCGAACCGCAGGCAGTGCCCGAGCCGGTGCCCGTGCCGGATACCTCCACGCCGGCTCCCGGCGACGATCCKACCGCGATGGGCGCTGCGCGGTCAGGTGACGACGCATCGACCTCCACCGAAATTCCCTCCTGGGTGGTCTGGCTGTGCGCTGCCCTGCCCGTCCTGGGCCTGCTAGCCGTTCCGGCGATCATCCGGATCCGGCGGAGGCGGGTCCGGCTGCGCCCGGCCGAAGACGATCCCCCAGATCCGTCTGGGGCGACGGTGGAACGGGTCCACGACGCCTGGGCGGAACTGCTGGACGTCGCCGCGGACCTGGGAATCATGATCCGGCCGAACGACTCGCCGCGGGCCGGAGTGGCCCGGCTGACCGCCTACCTGGACGCCGAGCCGACCACCGCACAGGCTCCGGGATCCGGCCCGGAACCGTCTGCGTGGCAGTCCGGGGGCAGCGAGCCCCCCACGACCTACCCGCAGGCCCGCGCGGCACTCGCCCGACTGGCCTCCGCGGAGGAGCGGGCCCGCTACGCGCCGCCGGAGATGGCCGCGCCGCCGTCCGTCGCAGMCCTCAGCGAAGATGTCGTCCTGGCCACCACCACGCTGTTGGCGCTGGCACCGCGGGCCAGGCGGATGTTGGCGCGGATCGCCCCGGCATCGGTTCTCCGGCGCGCCGCGCCGGCCTCGGCGCGCGGACGGTCGAGGATGGGACGGGGAGGCGGTAAGGACGACGGACCCGCCACGCCCACCACGGTTCAGAACGAAGACAATCAGGACAATCAGGACTGGCTGGACGCGGTCAGGGACGGTCCTCCCAGCGCCGCCGCCACCGCTCCTCGACCCGTTCCATGAACGGAGCCCTAGCCCGCGGCTTCGGCTTCGATCCCCCCTGCACGCCGCCCGGCCGCCGGTGACCGGTGTCACGGCCGCTGATCCGGCGCAGGTCTGCCGCACCGCGCAGCGCGGCGAACAACATCATGAGGAAACCGAKGATGCCGAGGATCACCGTCAGCGGTACCCGGTTGAGTACCACACCGACGACCAGGACGGCCAGACCGAGGACGAAGACGACCGCGCTGCGGCGCACCCGGCGCAGCAGATAGGTACGGGGGTCCGTCGAACGCACGGTACTGGCAAACTTTGGATCGTCCTGTACGAGAGCGCGCTCGATCTGCTCCAGCAGGCGCTGCTCGTTCTCCGAGAGCGGCATCGACGCTCVTCCCACGACCTGTAGGCCCGGCGGACGGAACCTGATAACCAAGGATAGGCATGTGCGGGCGGGTGCGGTAGGCAACCTGTCATGCTGGTTGGAACCGAGCGATTCCCGTCACCTGGTCCGTGCCCGAACTGGGGTCTTTCATACCGGGAAATCCACGGTCACGGGAACCCGGCGGCGCCGGCTTCGCGAGCGGTACCAGCGGCACGACGGCGGGCAAGCACGTGCAGCTGTGCCGCGAGGTCACGGAACGGCTCCAGGGCGGCCGCGGCCAGTTCCAGGCGCAGCAGCCGCTGCGCGGTGAAGGGATCGGAGTCGACCCGCGCCCCGGGGACCAGGTCGGCGAACACGCGCACCCCGTGGACGTCGACGACGTCCGCGCCCGCCGCGTTCACCAGCGCGACGATCTCGGCGGTGGTGAACCCGGCGGGCGTCCGGGGCGCCCCGGCGCCCTGGCCGGTCAGCACGGCCTGCGCCTGCTCGAAGCGACCCGCCAGGGCGCGGGCGAGCACCGTGGCAGCCCGGCCCGCGACGACGAGGCTGAGAACGCCTCCCGGGCGCAGCACCCGCAGGGCCCCCGCCAGCGCGGCCTCGGGATCGTCAACGACGTCGAGGACGGAGTGGCACAGCAACAAATCGGCGGTCTCGGCTCCGACGATGCCGGTCAGGTCGGCCAGATCGCCCTGCTCGGCCGTGACCCGGTCGGCGACGCCCCGTTCGTCGGCGCGACGGCGCAACGCTGCCAGGGCGTCCGGCGACGGGTCCACGACGATCACCAGGTAGCCCTCGACCGCCAGGGGTACGGCGAAGCCACCACTCCCACCGCCCGCGTCAACGATGATCGGCGGGATGGCTGTGGCCGTCGGGGCCACCGACCAGGCCGGAACCCCCGCTGCCGATCCGGGCAGGACCGTCCGCAGGCCGTGCCAGATCGCGGCCTGCCGCAGATCCGCGCCGGTGACATGGCTGGTCATGCGCGTCGCGCCTCCTCACGCCGGCATCGTCGGCGCCGCCGTCAGCCCGCTCGCCCACGCCGGAGGACCAGGCGCGTCACCGACCCACGGTGAGGCCTATGGCGACCCCGACGACCAGCCCGCCAGCCGACAGCCCTACGACCCGCAGTACCCAGATGTTGCGACGCGCAACGGCGGACGGCACGGCCCGATGCGCGCCGCGGTGCCGATGCTCAGAACCGGTGAGGACCATCGATGATCTCCTGCTCCGCCAACCACTACCCCTCGGAAGGTAACCGATAGTGACCGATGCTCACCGTAAACGCAACCGCTCGTCACCCACCCGGGGCGCCGCCGGGCCGACCACGGTCAGCCTGCCCTCGGCCCGGCGACATGACCATCGTGACCTCCCCAGGCCCGACCGGACCGGTGCCGGCGATCATCGGTTGGGACGGGAGGCCCAGTACGCCCTCGACAACCCCGACGAACAGATCGACCTGACGGATCAGATCATCGGCCTCCCGCCTGGTCACTACCTTCAGCCCGGCCTCGGCCGCCGATCGCCGGGCGGCCCCCGCCGCGAAGAACTCCGCCCACTCCGCGAGCTCGGGGGCCACCCGGACAAGCAGGCACCAGGCACTCACGGGCCGACCGCGACGACCGGGACGGGGCCGGGCCCGGTCCGCCAGGACAGCGGCCGCCGCCCGCAGCGCCGCGAGGTGGGCGAGGGCGTAGCGCTCCCMGGCCGTCTGGGCGCACTCGGCCTCACCGAGACCGCGCCGGGCGGCGACCAACAGATCGTCGCGGGAGCGGCGAGGCAACCCMGCCGCCGGCACCAGGGTCCGTCCAACCGGCCCGGTGGATCCACCGTGCGGCCCGGTGGATCCACCGGGGCCGCCAAACGCACCCTTACCGCGGGCCGCTCCTCCCGCCGGGTCCGAGCCACTGTCCGAGCCACTGATCGGCCGACTGGTCACGGTGGTCACAACACCTCCCGAGTCTCGAACATAGGTTCGATCACGAAGTAGTGAACCCTCGCCAGCGCCGCCCGTCAAGCATCGAGGTATCGAACACGCGATCGAGCAGATCCGGCGACCTCGGACTCGACCACCCGAAGAAACCAGCCGAGGACGAGCAGGGCCACCACGTCGGGAACCCATCCCAGCCGCGGGTCCKCGACTTTCCCCCGACAGACATGTCCCKAATCCGCACCTGTCGTCCGGGCCACCCGGGTGACCCTCGGGTCGAGCGCATCCGGATCGGCCACGACAAGCGCCGTTCCGTCCAGCGCAAACCGGATGATGTTCACATCACGGTGACCCACGAGCCCGCTGGCGAACTCGCCGCGGGTCGGCCTGAGCCAACGCAGCGTGGCACCGTCCGACAGGCGCACCCAGCCCCCGTGGCGGCCTGGCTCGAAGGCGGCCAGGGGCACCCGTCCCATGGGTTCGACCAGACGGATCCCGAAACCGTCGAGGTCGGTCTCCAGCACGAACGGCCGGCCGGCCGCCATCAGCTCGACCCGGCCCCGCGACCACCAGTCGGCCAGCACCGCGCCCTCGTCGGTCTCGACGTGCACGTGCCGGACCGAGGCGTGCCGGGATACCGACTCGATCCGGAAGATCAGCTCGTGCGGCAGTCCGCCGGCCCGCCGCGGGAGAAGGTCCGCCCCGGCCGTCGTCCGCGGTGTCCGGGTCCGGGTCACCGCCGGGGTCACCGCCGGGGTCACCGCCGGGCCCGCCKCCGACGCGGGCCGCCTCGCCAGGCTCCTGGGCACCGTGATCGCCATGTTCCCAACCCCCTCCGCCTCGCCGGCCGTCTCCCGGCCGTCTGCCGCCTCGATTTCGTGGACTCAGTGCACCTCCAAGCGATCAACACCCACTGCACGCACAATCACCAGAACCATTGAGAATGTGTTGATCGGAACACCTGGATTCCGCGATCGGGTCACACGACACCCCACGGAGTCGGACCGCCACCCGCGTCGCACCGGACACCGGGCGCCGGAGCAGGCCTGACGCGGAAACGACAGGGGGCCGTTCCAGATCGGTAGTTGCCGCCATGTCCCCGCCCGGCGCACGCTGCGGTAATACAGACATCACCGGGGGTCGTACGAGAGGACCAGATGCCTGACCGCGACAGCCTGCAGTTCGCCATCCTCGGCCCGTTGGAGATCACTGCCGGGGGAGCACCCATCGTGCTCGGCGGCACCCAGCGCAAGGTGCTGATGGCCGCGTTGCTGCTGGAAGCCGGTCAGGTGGTGCCCGGTCACCGGCTGCTGGAGGTGATCTGGGGGGACCCACCGCCGGAGAAGGCGCTGGCCACATTGCGCACCCATGTCAGCGAGCTGCGGCGGCGGCTGGAGACCGGTTCCGAGGTGCTGTTGCGCAAGGGGACCGGGTACGTCCTTGACGTGCGCCCGGAGCAGATCGACTCCGAGCAGGCCCGTCGGCTGCTGGAACAGGGCCGGCGCGCGGTGGATGACGGTGACCCGGTGAGCGCGATCGCCCCGTTGCAGGAGGCCCAGGCCCTCTGGCGGGGACCGCCGCTGGTCGACCTGATCGACTACCCGTTCACCCGGGCCTACGTGGACGCCCTCGACGAACTCCAGCTCGACATCGCCAAGACCCGGATCGCCGCCGATCTCTCTCTGGGTCGTCATCGCGAGGTCATCGGGGATCTGCGCGTGCTGGTGACACGGCACCCCCACGACGACGGGCTGCGCCGAGAGCTGGTTCTCGCCTTCTACCGGGACGGTCGGATCGAGGACGCGGCCCGGGCCTGCCGGGAGGGCCTGGAGGCGCTGCACGACCTGGGGCTGGACTCCGCGATGTTGCAGCAGCTGCAGGAGGACGTGCTGCGCGGCGCGTCCAGCCTGGCCTGGACCCCGCCCCGCTCGCTCGACCGGCGGGTCTCCGTGGCGCCCACGAGCCAGGGGGGGTACCAGCTGCCCCCGGACATCCGCGAATACACCGGGCGCGACACGATCCAGGCCCAGGTGCACGCCATGCTGACCGATCCGGTCGGGCTGTCACGGGGAACCGTGGTGGCGGCGTTCGCGGGTAAGGCCGGCGCCGGCAAGACCGCCCTGGCCGTGCACATCRCGCATCGCGTCCGCACGGGGTTCACCGACACGCTGTACGTGGACCTGCGGGGCAACAGCACCCCGCTGGCCCCGGCCCGGGTGCTGTCCCGGTTCGTCCAGACGCTCGGGGTCAGCCGCTCCGCGGTACCGGCCGACCCCGACGATCTCGGCGAGATGTACCGGGAGCTGCTCGCGACCCGCAAGGTCCTGATCATCCTCGACAACGCGGGGGGCGAGGCACAGATCCGGCCGCTGCTGCCGACCAGCCCGGGCTGCGCGGTCATCATCACGAGTCGGTCGCGGCTGCACGGTCTGAGCGCCCCGTACTGGATGGTGGACGTCCTGCTGCCCAGTGACGCGGTGGAGCTGCTGGCCAAGATGGTCAGCACGCAGCGGGTCGACACCGAGCCCGAGGCCGCGCGTGACATCGTCGGCCTGTGCGGCTACCTACCGCTGGCGATCCAGATCGCCGGGCGCAAGCTGGCCGCCCATCCGCACTGGAAACTGGCCCGCCTGGCCGGGCGGCTCGCCAACGAACGCGACCGGCTGTCCTGGCTGGAGGCCGGCGACCTGGAGATCCGGGCCAGCTTCTCGCTGAGCTACGAGGGCCGGCCGCCGGACGAGCAGCGCGCCTTCCGGCTGCTGTCGCTGCCCGCGATGAGCGATTTCGCGCCATGGGCCGCGGCGGCGGTCCTCGACCTCGACCTCGACGAAGCCGAGGACGTCGTCGACCGGCTCGCCGACGCCCAGCTACTCGAACGACGTGGCGCCGACCGGACGGGAACCGAGCGCTACCGCTTTCACGACCTGCTCCGGGTGTTCGCCCGGGAGCGCGAGACCGGGGTCGGCACCCCGCTCGGCCACCCCGCGGCCCCGGGTCGGATCCCCGAGGCCGGCGGGGACAACCGTCACACCGGCAACGGGCACACCGGCAACGGGCACACCGGCAACGGGCACCACGACGCTGCCGGGGCCCCCTCCGCCGGGGCCCCCTCCACCGAGGCCCCCTCCACCGAGGCCCCCTCCACCGTGTCCGGAGAACACCGGGCGGCCTTGGGGCGGCTGCTGTACGCCTATCTGGCGATGCTGCGGGAGGCGGTCGACACCTTCAGCCCCGGCGGGGTGCGCACCCTCACCCCCGCCGCCGAGGACGCGGCGGCGCTCACGACGGGGGCCGTGTTTCGGTTTGAACAGGCAGGCGTCGCCGACCTGGTCGGTCGGCCGCTGGTCTGGTTCGGCGGGGAACGGGGAAACCTCCTGAGCCTGATCGACCAGGCCCACGCGGCCGGTCTCGACGAGCCGACCTGGCTRCTCGCCACCGAGGCCGCCGAGTTCTACGCCTTCGCGGCGCACTGGGGCGACTGGGAGCAGAGCCACGTCCTGGGGCTGGCCGCGGCCCGCCGGGGCGGGCACCGCCTCGCCGAGGCGACGCTGCTGACCAACCTCGCCGAGCGCGACATCACGCTGGCCTTCGAGGACGCCTTCTGGCGACTGGACGCGGACGGCACGGACCCCGACGGTCAACCGGCGGTCGAGGTCTACCGGGCTACGGTCGACCACCTGGCGCTGGCCACGGAACGCCTCACCCGCGCCCGGAAGATCTTCGTCGACTTCGGCGACGAGCTGGGTGAGGCCCGGACGCTGCGCGGGCTGGCCGACGCCTGCCGCGGTCGGGGGGAGTTCTCCGCGGCCCTGGTCCACTTCGAGGCCGGCCTGGAGATGATGCGCCGGGGCGGCGCCCGCAAGGCCGAGGCGGAGACCCTGGTGAACGTCGCCATGGTCCACGGCGACCGGGACGAGCTCACCGACGGCATCAACTGCCTGACGATGAGCCTGTCGATCGCCCGCGAACTCGGCAACCGCCCGCTGGAGGCGCTGGCCCTGCGCCGGTTGGGCGATCTCCACCGTTTCCAGTACCGGTTGGACCGGGCTCTGGCAAGCTACAACGAGAGCCTGCCGCTGCTCGCCGAGCTACCCGACACCCGCTGGGAGCCACGCGTGCTCATCCGCCGGGGTGACATCCTCGCCCAGATGGACGACCATCCGGCGGCGCGGCGATCCTGGCAGCAGGGCATCACGCTGCTACGTCAGCAGGGCTCCCCCGAGCTGCCGGCCGCCGAGGAACGGCTGAGCGCACCGGTCACGGCCGAGCCCACCCAGTTCACCAGCGGGCGGCTGCTCAGCACGTTCGACCCGGCGTACTTCATCGCCCGGATCGCATCGTCCCGGCGCAGCGTCCGGTTACTCAACACCTGGACGGATCTGGCGACCCCCGAGCACCGGACCGCCTTCGCCGACGCGGTGCTCGCGGCGGTCGACGCCGGAGCGATCATTCAGGTGCTCCTACTCGACCCGGACTCCCCGGCCGTGGYCGGACGAGCCGCCGACCTCCTGCACAGCGTCGACGTACCGGGCATGATCCGCTCGAACCTGCTGGTCCTCGAGGCACTGCGGGATCGGCTCGCTCCCGTCCTGCGCTCCCGGCTCGCGGTGCGTCTCTACACCGAACAGCCCCTGACGACGTATCACCGCTGGGACACCGGGGCGCTGGTCTCGACGTTCCCCGTCGGGTACTCCTCGGCCGCCGCGACCCAGCACGAGGCGGCCGTCTCCTCCACCCTGGTCCAGTTCGTCGAACAGCACTTCGAGCGGCTCTGGAGTCTGGAAKGGAGCACCGCCTTGGACGACTATCTGCGGGTGCCGCTGCGCGTCTCCCCGTCGGACGCGGGCCATCTCGAGGTACAGGCCGAGTTCGTGCGCCTCGACGGGGCGGTGTACGTCTCCTCCCCCGACCTCGTCGCGCTGCTGGGCCGCGGCGGTCCGGACGGCCTGCTCGCGGAGGTGGCGGGCGACGGTCGGCATGTACTGGCTGGAACCGGACGGTGCCGGATGGTACCCCTGCGCGACAACGACGGCGCCGGGGCCGTGGCCACGGCCTTCGCCGACAAGTACGGGGCCGCCCGGGACAGCTTGCTGCGCCTGTCATCGGTGCGGCGATGAGCACGCTTGTCACCGTCGACTTCTGGCGGGTGCCCCGGCGACGGATCGGTTACGCCCTGGCGCGGATGGCCGCCGACCGTACCGCCCTGCGGCACACACCGGGACYGACCTTCGCAAAACTGCTGGGCACCGGTTCGGCGAGCAGTTTCACCCTGCGCGACGCCGATCCGTGCCAGTGGGCGATGGTCGCCGTCTGGTCCTCCCCGTCGGCGGCCCGTTCCTTCGAACGATCCGCGCCGGTGCGGGCATGGTCGTCGCTGGCCGAAGAACGCTGGCGGATCGACCTTCACCCGCTGTCGTCACGTGGGCGGTGGTCACGGCAGGAGCCCTTCGGCGACCCGGCGGCGTCGAACGTTCCGCCTCCCGCGAGCGCCCCCGCGGCGGTCGCGGTGATCACCCGGGCCCGCATCGCCCTGCGGCACACCCTCGCCTTCCGCCAAGCGGTGCCGGCGGTGGCGGTCGACCTCGCCGAGGCCGAGGGTCTGATCTTCGCGGCTGGCATCGGGGAGGCGCCGATCGGCTTACAGGGAACGTTCAGCCTCTGGCAGGACGCGGCGTCGCTGCGCAGGTTCGCTTACGGCCGCCCCGCGCACAGCGAGGTCGTCCGGCGCACACCGATGGTCGGCTGGTACAGCGAGGAACTGTTCGCGCGGTTCGCGGTGCTCGGCTCGCGGGGGACGCTGGGCGGGCGGGATCCTCTCCTGCAGGTCAGCCCCGGGCCGACGTTGACGCCGCGTTGAAGATCCGGCCACGGCCCCCCGCCGTATCCGGGCGGGGACACGGCCTGCTTTGACACCCCGTTGAACGGCACCCGCCACCGTGGAGGGGCCGCCCGTACCTTCCCACGCCCCGCACCTTCCCACGAACCGGGTGAAGCAAGCCGCATGTCGATACCCCGCGAGCAGGCGCCCTGGACGCAGCCCCCCCGCCGTCGGGTTCTGATCGCGACACCGGTGAGCGAACGGGTCGCGCGGCTCGTCACTCGGCACGACGCCGCCCGGCTACGCCCGGAGCTGGCCACCCGGCCGACGGGCCTGGCCGACGCCCTGGTCGAACTGCGGCCGCACACCCTCGTCGTCGGGGTGAACGCGGTGGATGGACCGGCACTCGAACGGTGGGCCACCGCGGTCCGCACGGACCCGGCGGAGGCCGGCCGGGACCGACCCCTGCTGCTGGTCCGCCGGGGCACCTCCCTCGCTGCCGTCGACCTGGCCGCCGCGGCCCKCCACCGGATCGAGGTGCGCAACACCCCCGAGGTCAACGCCCGGCACGTCGCCCGGTTCATCGTCGACCGGCTGTTCGACCCGCTCGGCCACGCACCCGGCGCCGAGTCGGCCGGGGCCGCCACGCGCACCGATCGGCCGGGCGTGCTCGGCCTCGTCGGCGCCGGAAACATCAACAGCCGGGTCGCCCGGGAGGGCGTCGCACGCGGCTGGCACCTGGCCGTGCACGCTCCCTCACTCGCGGCGAGGCCGGCGACGGTCGCGCTCTGGGCGGCGAAGCACCGACTGCCGGTAGACCGGATCCACGTCGCCCGCACCGTCGAGGACGTCCTCGACGCCGCCGATCTGATCAGCATCGCCGCGCCCCTCGTGCACGACGGGCCCCGGATATCCGCGGGCATGATCGACATGCGGCACGTCAAGTCGTTCACCGGCCGCCGACTCGTGTCGGTCAGCGAACCGCACGTCTTCACCGACCGGGCGCTGGTCGACGCCTACGACCGCCGCGACCTGGAGGTCGTGATCGACAACGCCCCCCGGTTCCTCGGCCCGGTCCGCGAGCTGCTCGCGGGGCGGATCGCCGAGGACGGCGGGGAGCCGCGGCGCGGATTCACTCTCTGCTCCGTGGCGATGCACAGTCCCGCCTGCAGCAACGATCTCGATCAGGCGTTCCTCGCGGTGGTCGGACGGGCCGACCTGGACGACCTCACCGGGAACGACCTCACCGGGAACGACCTCACCGGGAACGGCCCGAAGGACGATCGTCATGACCTGGCCGATCGCCGGGGCGATCGGCGGGGCACCGGCCGCCGGGCCGTCGAGGACCCGGCCTCTGACGGTTCCGCCGTCGACAAGCACGACGTGGTGGTCGTCGGCGGCGGGATCGTCGGACTCACGATCGCGCTCGTGCTGCGGCTGCGGGGCCACCCCGTCCGGGTCCTCGACGCCGCGCCTGCCGACCGGGCAGACCCTGCCGCCCAGGGCACGACGTTCGCGGGGACGAACGGTCGGCACCTGTCGGCGACCGAGACCCTGCCGCAGGCGGACGCGAGCCGCGCGGGTGTCCTCGATCGCGATCCGACGCACGGCGGCTGGCGGCTACGGGACCCGGAGTCGCTGTCGGAGCCGGAGAGGGCCTGGGCCGGCGCCTTCGAGCAGTGCGCCGACCGTCCCGGGCTGCACGCGGTGGCCCGGGACCTGGTGATCGCCCTGAACCGGCTGGGGTTGCGCGGGTGGGAGCATCTTTTCGCGCTCGCCGACGGCGGGGACGGGCTCGCTGCCGGGTGCGGGTTGCGCTGGGACGCCCGCATCCCGCGGATCTATCTCGGTCCGGACGACCTCGCCGCGGGCGAGCGGCTGCAGCGGTCCGCGGGGGGGCGGGTCGTTCGGTTGTCCCGGGCGGACCTGGTTCGCGACTGGCCCGCGCTGGGCCGCTCGGTCCCGCTGCCCGACGGCGTCCGGGAGGTGACCGCAGCGGTCGAGGTGGACGGCTACGCGGTCAACATCCACGATCTGGCCACGGTACTCATCGACCGGCTGCGGGCCGCGGGCGTCGAGGTGCGCGCCGGCACCCGGGTGGAACGCATCGAGACCGACATCGAGACCGACATCGAGACCGACATCGAGACCGACATCGACGGGAACCTCGACGGGAACCCCGACGGCAACGGGAACGAGGCCGGGCACGAAATCGGGAACGGAGCCGGCAGCGGGGTCCGGCTGCATCTCGCGGACGGCTCGACCCTGCGCACCGGCTGGGCCGTGGTGACCGTGGCCGGCCGCGACCTGCAGCGGCTGCTGGGCGCCGCCTGGCCCGGCGCCGGTGCCGTCGCGCATCTGCTCGGCCTCTCGCTGACCCTGCCGAACCCGGGTCTGCGACGGCCGGTGAAGGTCCACGCCGGAGATCCCCTAGGTGTGATCAATGTGACGCTGTCCGCCGATGGTGCCAGGATCCATGTCAGCGGCGGATTCGGGTATCTGGGCACCGCCGTGCGGGCGGCCGCGGACAGCGGCGTCGCCCGTCTGCGCGCGGTTTTCGAGCAGGCGGTCGCCGGCCTGTTCCCGACGCTGCGCCGGCCTGACGGCAGCGTGGAGATGCTCGACGTCCGCGTCTGCGAGCGCCCGGCGACCCCGGACGGCCTCCCCCTTGTCGAGGCCGTGGCAGACCACGGCGGCCGGGTGATCGTGGCGGCAGGGACGAACGCGGGTGGCACCGTGCAGGCCCCGGCGGTGGCCATGCTGGTGGCCGACCTCCTCGCCGGCACGCCGCGCTGCGCCACGCTCGCCATGGCCGGTGATCGGGCCGGTCTCCCACCCATCCGGAGTTAGCACCCTCCACATCAGTGGAATGACGTTACGTAGCAGTAATTCCCATCGCCGAGCGGTGCCGGCGGGCGGCGAGTTATCGTCGAGCGACGTGATGGTGCGCCCCAGCCTCCTGGCTCGCCGGACCCGACTCGTGGGGCCAGGTCGGCGATCCGGGCGCGGACAGGAGGCGACGCCGGTGACCGACGTGGACGTGRGGGTGGTCCGCTGGTCCCCGAGCCGGATGCGCACCCGGCTCGACGATGTCATCGCGGTCTACAAGGCCGCTTTCCTCGATCACCACGAGCCTGACCCGCAGCGGGCCGCCCGGGACCGGGCCGCCCATGCGCGCCGGCACTTCGAGCGGCGGGACCTTCGTGCCGTGGCGGCCGTCACACCCGACGACGAACTCATCGGGATCACCTACGCCCTGCCCGGCCGGGTCGGCCAGTGGTGGCACGACGTCGTCGCCGGCGCGCTCCCGCCGGACTCGGCCGCGTACTGGCTCGACGACTGTCTCGAGATCGTGGAGCTGCACGTCCTGCCCGCCTACCAGGGCCGGGCGATCGGGCGCACCATACTGCGGGAGCTGCTGCGCGGGGCCCCGCAACGCACGGCCGCGCTGTCCGCCCTCGAACCCCCGGGCAGTCCGGCGCGCCGGTTGTACGATCATGAGGGATTCGTTCCATTGTTGTCCGACTTMCAGTTCCCCGGGACCCTCACCCCCTACGCCGTGCTCGGCAAGGAGCTCCGCGGACGCTCCCCCGCCCGTCCCGACGCTGCCTCCGCCCAAGGAGCCGACCGGCACGCACCGGTACGATGACCGCCGACGCGCTCTTCACCGGATCGGCGCGGCCGGCGCGGCCCACCGCGGTGCCGTGGATCTTCGCGGCGGCCACCGTGGCGGTGCAGCTCCCCTGTCCGTTGGTCACCGGATCCGCCGGGGCGGCGCTCGCCATCGCCTCGATCGTGCTGTTCTTCGCCTCCTCGGTGAGCCACGCCCTGCTCACCCGTGGCCGAGCGTGGACCGCCGGGTTTCTCGCCGTGACCGTCGGCGGCGGGCTGCTCGTGGAGACCGTGGGCGTGCACACCGGCTGGCCCTTCGGCCGCTACGTCTACGGCTCCGCCCTGGGCACCCGCCTGTACGGCGTCCCGGTCGTGGTGCCGATGGCCTGGGCGATGGCGACCTACCCGGCGTATGTCCTGGCCCGTCGCCACCACCGCGGCCGGGCGCGCACCGTCGTGCTGGCCGCGCTCGTCCTCGCGGCCTGGGATCTTTTCATCGACCCGCAGATGGTCGCCGCGGGGTACTGGCGGTGGCTCGGCGGCGGCCCGACGCTCAACGGAATCCCACTCACCAACACCGCCGGCTGGGTGGCCGTCGCGATCGCCATGACCGCGGCGTTGACGGCGCTTCCGGACCAGGCCGGGAGCACGGCTCGCGACGAGCGCGCCCCGCTCGCCCTTCTCCTGTGGGCCTACGTCTCCTCGACGCTGGCGAACCTCACCTTCTTCGACCGTCCCGGTGTGGCCGCGGCCGGCGGGATCGCGATGGGGGCTGCGCTCGTCGCGGCGGCCCGGGCCGGACCCCGGGACCGTGCCCGGGCCGGGGACCGCCCGGTCCCGGCGGGCTCCCCACCACGATGACGGCGCCGTGGCGGACAGGGCACGGGACGAGGCACCGGACGGTACCGAGATCCCCGGCCCGGTGGCTTGCCGGGCGATGCTGGTCGGGTGCGGTACGGTCCGCCGCGGTGGCGTCCACCGCCATCGCCGTGCACACGGCGGTGAACGCGCGGCTGCTACGCGTCCCACCGCCGGCCCGGCCGGTACGCGAACGGGTGACGGTCGTGCTACCCGTCCGCGACGAGGCCAGGAGCCTGCCGCGGTGCCTGTCGGCCCTGCTCGGCTCACGGTGGGTGCCCGACCTCGAGATCCTCGTCTACGACGACGGTTCCACCGACGGCACCGGGGAGATCCTCGCGCGGTGGGCGGCGAGGGACAACCGGATCGTCGCGCTGCGCGGTGCGGAGCCGCCCGCCGGCTGGCTCGGCAAACCGCACGCCTGCGCCCGGGCCGCGGCGGCGGCCACGGGCACGGTCCTCGTCTTCGTCGACGCCGACGTCACGGTGGCCCCCGACGGCGTCGCGCGGACCGTTCTCCTCCTGCGGGACGCCGGCCTCGACCTCGTCTCGCCCTACCCGCGTCAGGAGGCGGCCGGTGTCGCCGAAAGGCTGATCCAACCCCTGCTCCAGTGGTCGTGGCTGGCGCTGCTGCCGCTGCGGCTGGCCGAACGCTCCGCCCGGCCGTCGCTTTCGGCGGCGGGCGGACAGCTGCTGGCCGTGGACGTGGCGGCCTACCGCCGGGCCGGCGGCCACGAGGGTGTCCGGGACCAGGTCATCGAGGATGTCGCCCTGCTGCGCAGGCTCAAGCGTGCCGGCGGGCGGGGAGTGGTCGTGGACGGCACCGATCTCGCGGTCAACCGGATGTACTCCGGATGGTCACAGCTGCGGGACGGCTACGCGAAGTCGCTGGCCGTCGCCGGTGGAAGCACGCTCGGCAGCGTCGGGCAGATCGGCATGCTGGCCTGGCTGTTCGTCGTGCCGGCGGTGGCGGCACTGGGTGGCTCGGGCCCGGGCGCGGTCGGGTACCTCGCCGGGGTCGCCGGCCGGGTGCTCGCCGCCCGCCGCACGGGCGGCCGGAGCTGGCCCGACGCCGCCGCTCATCCGGCTTCCGTGAGCCTGTTGGGCTACCTGACTGCGGTGTCGTGGTGGCGTCGTCGGCGGGGTACCGCCCGATGGAAGGGACGACCGGTTACCCGCTGCCCCTGACCACTGGTCCGCACCCCGCACCCCGCACCCCGCCAGGAGCTTCCCTTGCCCCTCCGGCGGCTTCCTTCTTCTTCCCGAGGCTTCGATGCCCGTTTCCTTCCTCGTGGATAACCGGGAAGGAGCAGCTCGTACAGTCGTCGCATGGCCCGTGTTGTGGTGATCGGCGCCGGTGTGGGCGGGCTGGCGGCCGCGGCCCGGCTCGCCGCCACCGGGCATGACGTGACGGTCTGCGAGCAGTCGTCGCGGACCGGAGGCAAGCTCGGCTGGTACGARCGCGATGGGTTCGGCTTCGACACCGGTCCGTCCCTGCTGACCATGCCCGGCGTGTTCGAGGACCTGTTCACCGCGACCGGCGGGCCGTTGCGCGGCGAGGTGGAGCTGCGTCGGCTGGACCCGATCGCGTCCTACCGGTTCGCCGACGGCACGACGCTCGCCGCACATGCCGACGACGACGCGTTCGTGGCCGAACTGGACGATCGGATCGCCCCCGGGTCGGGCGAGGACTGGCGGCGGCTCGCCGACCGGGCCTGCCGGGTCTTCGACGCCGCCGAAGGACCGTTCCTGTCCAGTCCCGTGTCGGCGACCGGGCTGGTTCGGCTCGCCTGGTCCGCACCCGGTGACATCGCCGCGATCGCGCCCGGCCGGAGCCTGCGCCGGCTGGGCCTGCGCTACCTGCGTGATCCCCGGCTGCGGATGATCCTGGACCGCTATGCCACCTACTCCGGGTCCGATCCCCGGCACGCCCCCGCCGCTCTGGTGTCGGTGGTCCACGCGGAACGGCGCTTCGGGGGCTGGTACGTCGCGGGCGGCCTGCGCCGCCTCGGGGATGCGCTCACCCGCCGCGCCGAGGAACGCGGCGTCCGGATCCTGCTCGACGCGCCGGTGCTGGCGGTGACCCGGACCCCCGGCGGCCGGGTCGACGGGGTCCGTCTCGCCGACGGTATCCGGCTGCCCGCGGACGTCGTCGTCGCGAACGCCGACGCGGCGGCGCTCTACGGCCGGCTGGTGAACGATCGGGTCGGCCGCCGGCGGCTGCGGCGGACTGTACCGTCGATGTCCGGCTTCGTGCTGCTGCTGGCCCTGACGGGTCGCACGCCCGGGCTGGGGCATCACACGGTCACCTTCCCAGCCGACTACGATGCCGAGTTCGATGCCGTCTTCGCGGGCCGGCTGGCGGCCGATCCCACTATCTATCTTGCCGCGCCCGCCGACCCGGCCTGCGCGCCGCCGGGCTGCGAGGCGTGGTTCATCCTGGTGAACGCGCCCCCGCATCGCGGCGCGGGCGGCCACAACGGCGCAGGCACCCTGGACTGGGACCGTCCCGGGCTCACCGACGGCTACGCCCGGCGCATCCTCGACGTGCTCGCCRCCCGCGGGTTCGACGTCCGCTCCCGGTTGCGCTGGTACGAGACCATCACCCCGGCGGATCTGGAACGGCGCACCGGGACGGTGGGCGGATCCATCTACGGTGGATCCTCGAACGGCGTGCGGGCGGCCTTCCTGCGGCCTCCGAACGCATCCCGGGTACCCGGCCTGTTCCTCGTCGGTGGGTCAACCCATCCCGGCGGCGGGCTGCCGCTCGTCGTGCTCTCCGCCGGCATCGTCGCCGGTCTCATCGGCCCGGCCTGACCCGGCGGTCAGGGCCGCGTGGACCGTGGCCGTGAGCTGAARGAGGCCGATGGCGCAGACCGCCAGCGTCGCGGTCGTCGCGATACTCGCGGCKAGGTTCGCGAGGCCGGGCACCAGACCCGCTCCGAACGAGCCAACCGCGGCGATGATGATCCGGGTCGGCCGCTCCCCGACGGTCACCACACCGATCTCGTCGAAGCCGGCGTTGCCGGCCCGGGCCCGGGTGTACTCCAGCAGTCCCAGCATGCTGCCTGCCGCGATCACGAGGCCGCCGGGTGCGCCGAGACACCACAGGGCCAGCAGGTAGGCCAGGTCACCGCAGCGGTCCACGACGGAGTCCAGGACATATCCCCAGGCGCTCGCGCGTCGGGTGAGAATCGCCACCRCTCCGTCGAGGTTGTCGGCCAGGCCACTGAGCACGATCACCAGAGCCCCCAGCAGTGGCCACCGGCCACCGGCCACGGCCGGGGGAATCGCGAGGGCGGTGAGCACGGCCCCCCCGGCGGTCACCGCCGACGGGCGCACCCGGCGGGCGGCGAGCGGCCTGGCCAGCCAGTAGACCACCGTCAACCAGGCACGAACGAGCCATAGCCCGCGCGCCAGGTCGTAGCCGCCGTGCAGGGCCGACCATTGGGCAAGGTAGGTGTCCCGACCGGGTAGCGGGGTGCTCACGTCGTCCATCGTGCCCGTCGTCCATCCCGTTCCGCCATCCCGTTCCGCCCGGTACGGCCAGCGCCCCGCCCGGTACGCCGCCATCCGTCCGGTACGCCGTCTCGCGCTGGGACATGCTGGGACATAGAGTCTCGTCGTCCCCTACCGCGAGCCGTAGCGGCACCCTGCGTCCGGCCGGCGACCAAAACCGAAGGCGTCGATCGGTCACCGGACCGGCCCGAGGTGGGGAGACGCGGTGTCGGAGGAACAGCGGTGTCACGAGAGAACAGCGGTGCCACCCAGACGTGGCGGGAGTGACGTGTCCGAACAGGTAGGCGGCGTAGTGGAGACCCTTGAGGACCTCGACCCGCGGGCGGTCTTCTCCGCCCATCGCGACCAGGTGATCCTTGCGGTACGGATCACCCCGATCTTCAACACCCTTGATCTCAGCCTGGTGACGGCGGTGGTGGACGCCGCCAACCAGGCCGGGTTCGCGCTGGTCCGGGAGCATTCGCTCCGCGACGAATGGCTGCTGTGCGTCTTCGATGCCTACGACGAGCACGACTGAGTGCCGGCCCGGCGGCATGAGCGCGGACGGGTCAGGCGAGCGGCCCACCCGTCATGCGCCACCGGGACACCCCGCGGATCGGCCACCCCGCGGACCGCGGCCGGCTATCGGACCGCCTGGTAGATCTCTCGGGTGGCGCTGGAGCGGTTGAGGGTGATGAAGTGCAGGCCCGGTGCACCGCCGTCCAGCAGGCGACGGGACAACTCGGTCGCCACCTCGACCCCGATCGCCCGCACGGCCGCCGGGTCGTCGGCGACGGCCTGCAACCGGGAGGCCAGCGCCGGCGGGAAGGCCGCGCCGGACAGCTGCGCCATCCGGACGATCTGCGCGACGTTCGTCACCGGCATGATCCCAGGAATGATCGGCTTGTCGCAGCCCAGCCGGCGGACCCGGTCGACGAGACGGAAATAGTCGTCAGCGCCGAAGAAGAACTGGGTGATGGCGTAGTCCGCGCCGGCGTCGAACTTGCCCACCAGGTAGCGCGCGTCGCTGTCGAAGTCGACCGATCGTGGGTGCTTGTCGGGGAAGGCTGCCACGCCGACGCAGAAGCCGCCGACCGACCTCACCAGGCGCACGAGTTCGTCCGCGTGCCGCAGGCCCGCGGGATGGGCGGTCCAGGTGCCCTGCGGATCCCCTGGCGGGTCGCCGCGCAGGGCCAGGACGTTGCGCACCCCGACGCCGGCGTAGTTGCCGATGACCCGGCGCAGCTCGGCGACGGAGTGGTTGACCGCGGTGAGATGGGCGATCGGCGTGAGGGTGGTGTCGGTGGCGATCCGCTCGGTCACCCGGATCGTGCCCTCGCGCGTCGACCCGCCCGCCCCGTACGTCACCGAGACGAACGAGGGATGCAGCGCCTCGATCTGGCGCAGGGCCGTCCACAACTGCCGCTCGCCGTCCGGCGTCTTCGGCGGAAAGAACTCGAAGGAAAAGGACGCACGACCGGTGGCGAGGTACTCGCCCATCGTCGTGGGTTGCGTGCTCAGACTCCGGACCGCCGCCATGGCACGAGGGTAGACCGAGCGTGGCCACGATCGAAGACGGACCCCCGATCGGAAACACGACCGATCAGGCCCCGACAGCGGGCAGCAACATTTCCCCGGCGTGATCCCATGAATCCCCAGCGTGATCACGCGAGAGTCATGATMCGTCGATTCCACCAACGTGGGTGAGCAACCCGGCTGAAACGGGCTCGTTGGGCGGGACCAGCTGGGACAACCCAGATGGACGGTAGATGGACAAGAGACGTCAGATAGACAAGGGTCCCAGCGGCGCGGCGAGACCGACCCGTACCCGCCCGGACACGCTGCGCGCCACCACCTGGCACGCCGCGTGCGCCGACGGGGTCAGCTCCACGTCGGCCGCCCCGGGATCGGCGGTCTCCACCTCCACCCCGTACTCGCCGTCGGGCAGCATGACGGTGACCATGCCTGTCTCGCTCTGCGCCCGCACGCCGTCCGGCGGTTCGCTGAAGTGCAGGTTGACGTCGCCGTCCCGGCTGCGCGCGGCGACCGGACCGCGCGTGAGCTCCCGCCCGGCGATGGTGCCATCGCGGGTGACCAGGGACAGTTCACCGCCTACCCCCCACAGCGTGATTTCGCCGGCGAGCRCCTCGGCCCGCACCCGGACCCGTGGCGGCACGGTCAGCCTGACCCGCACGTCGCTGGCCCGGCCGTCGATCCRCAGCGTGCTCCCGGCCCTCGTGAGCACGGGTACGGACCGACCGGGACGACGCCGCACGGTCAGCGCGACGTGCACGTCCTCGCGGTCCCGCCCGGAGATCTCGACGCGGCCGGCGGCCACCAGAACCTCCACGGCGTCGATACCGTCGACAGTGTGAGTCAGCTCCGCKGGTGGCAGCCGCAACAGGGTCAATCCGCCCAGTGCGGCGGCGACCAGCAGAACGGCGACCACGACGACGGCGGTGTCGAACACGGGCACACCGCACGGTACCCCGGGCGCCGGCCAATCCCCGGCCACACCACGGTGCCGGACCACACCAYGGTGCCRGACCACACCACGGTGCCGGACCACACCACGGTGCCGGACCACACCACGGTGGATGTGCGCCGGCGGGTCTCCGCCGTGTTGCGGCGCTTCGCCGGTTCGCGCGGAGCGCTCCTGCGCGGAATCGACGACGATCTGATCCCGTTCGTCCGTATCGCCACCGAATTTCTGCTGGCGGAGGGCAAGCGGTTGCGTCCCGCCTTCTGCTACTGGGGGTGGCGGGGCGCGGGCGGCCCGGACTGCGACGAGATTGTGACCGCCGCCGCCGCCATCGAGCTGCTGCACGCCTGCGCGCTGATCCACGACGACGTCATGGACGCCTCCGACACACGGCGCGGCAGGCCGGCCGCGCACCGGCGCTTCTCCCGGGTCCACCGGACCGCCGGCTGGCGGGGTGATCCCGCCGACTTCGGCCGCTCGGCCGCGATCCTGCTCGGCGATCTGTTCCTGGCCTGGGCCGACGAACTGCTCGCGGCCAGCAGGATGCCACCCGAGGCGTTGGTCCGGGCCTGGCCCACCTACGGGYGGATGCGCAGCGAGCTGATGGCGGGGCAGTACCTCGACCTCGTCGGCCAGGCCGAGGCCGGTCCGCACGGCGGCCTCGATCCCGGGCGGGCGGTCCGCATCGCCCGGTACAAGACCGCCGGTTACACGGTGGTCCGTCCCCTGCAGCTCGGCGGTCTGCTCGCGGGCGCGCCGCCGGACCTGTTGGCGGCCTATGCGGCGTTCGGCCTGCCGCTCGGCGAGGCGTTCCAACTCCGCGATGACCTCCTGGGCGTGTTCGGCGATCCGGCGGTGACGGGAAAACCCACCGGGGAGGATCTGCGTGACGGGCGGCCCACTGGCCTGCTGGCGCTCGCGCTGACCCGTGCGCAGCCGGCCGCGGCGGCCCGGCTGCGCACGCTGATCTCCCCGCCGGTCCGGCGCGCCGGGCACCCTGAGGATGCGGGACAGCCCGAGAATCCCGGGTATTCCGGGGGACCCGGATGTTCCCCGGGATTCGGGCCCACCGAGAACCCCGCGGCCCGCGCCGCCCGGGTCGCCGAGGCCCGCGACATCATCGCCGCAAGCGGAGCGGTGGCCGCCGCCGAGGAACGGATCGCCGCCCGGACCGCCACGGCGGTCGAGGCGGCCCGACGGGCGGATCTGGACGTCACAACCCTCGCCGCCCTGACGGAACTCGCCATGGCAGCGACTTCGCGATCACATTGAGCAACCGACCACATCGGGTAACCGCACCATCGACAGGGAAGTCCATCGACCAGGAAGCAGGTGGCAGGTGCGCACGGTGACCGGAGCGACGGATCACGTCGTCATCGTCGGGGCCGGTCTCGCCGGTCTGTCGGTCGCGCTGCGCCTGGTCGGAGCCGGCCGGCGGGTGACGGTGCTCGAGCGGGATGCGACCCCCGGCGGTCGGGCCGGCCTGCTCGCACTGGGCGACTATCGTTTCGACACCGGACCGACCGTCCTGACCATGCCCGAGCTGATTGCCGACGCCCTGGACTGTGTCGGGGAGGATCTCGACCGCTGGCTGTCACTGACMCGGCTCGACCCGATGTACCGGGGGTTCTTCGCCGACGGTTCGTCGCTGGACATCCGCGCCGACCCCGCCGACACCGCACAGGAGATCCGGGCGCTGTGCGGCCCGGCGGAGGCGGCCGGCTTCGAGCGGTTCGTCGGAATCGTCACTGCAATGTTCCGCACCCAGCTGCGCCACTTCATCGACGCGCAGGTCGACTCCCCGCTGTCGTTGCTGCGCCCGCAGCTCGCCCGGCTGGCCGCCCTCGGCGGCTTCCGCCGGCTCGACACCGTCGTCGGCCRCCATCTACGGGACCCGCGGACCCGGCGGATGTTCTCCTTCCAGGCGATGTACGCCGGGCTCGCCCCGCACGACGCACTGGCCCTCTATGCCGTCATCTCCTACATGGACTGCGTTGCCGGGGTCTACCACCCGGCCGGCGGCATGCACGCCGTCGCCGAGGCGCTGGCCGGCGCCGCGGCCAAACACGGTGCCACCCTGCGCTACGAGACCACGGTGACGCGGGTGGAGGTGCGGGGCGGCCGGGCGGTCGCGGTGCACACCGCGGCGGGGGAGCGCATCGGCGCCGACGTGGTGGTGCTCAACCCCGACCTGCCGATCGCCTACACCGAACTGCTGCCTCCCTCGACGGCGCCGGCCCGCCTGCGCCGCCTGCGGTACTCGCCCTCGTGCTTCCTCCTGCTGGCTGGGGCGCGCGTGGAGTACCCGCACACCGCGCATCACACCATCCACTTCGGCCGGGCCTGGCGGTCGACCTTCCGCGAGATCATCGATCGCGGCGAGCTGATGAGCGACCCGTCCTTCCTCGTCACCACCCCCTCACGCACCGAACCCGCGATGGCCTCGGCCGGCGGCCACACGTACTACGTGCTCTTCCCCACACCCAACCTCACCGCCCCGCTCGACTGGTCGGTGCTGCGCTCGCGCTACCGCGACGAGGTGGTCGCCACCTGCGAACGCCACGGCTACCGAGGCTTCGGCGACGCCATCGAGGTGGAGCAGGTCACCACGCCCGCCGACTGGCGGGCCCGCGGGATGGCGGCGGGCGCCCCGTTCGCGGCGGCCCACACCTTTCGCCAGACCGGTCCGTTCCGCCCCTCGAACCTGGCCCCGGGCCTCGCGAACGTCGTGTTCGCCGGCAGCGGCACCCGGCCCGGCGTCGGGGTCCCGATGGTCCTCATTTCCGGCCGGCTGGCCGCGGAGCGGATCCTCGGCGCTGACCGGGGTTACCGTTCCCGCGCCCTGTGCTGACCCGTGACGCACCCCGGCAGCCCKACAGCCCGACAGCCCGGTGCCCCGGTGCCCCGGTGCCCCGAACATTTCCCACCGCCGAGAAGTTGCTGAAGAGCGGCTTAGAAGAGGCTTCCGGCCAGGCCGTGCCGAGTCCTTTGGCACCCTGTTCCACGATGCGGCTGGGACAATGCTGCCATGGACGAAGGGCACAGCCCGGCCGGCCTCGCCGTACCGGACACCACGTCGGACGCGGCKCTGCTCGAACGCGCCCTGTTCGAGATCAAAAAAGTGATCGTCGGACAGGACCGGATGGTCGAACGTATGCTCGTCGCCCTGCTCGCCCGGGGCCACTGCCTGCTGGAGGGCGTGCCCGGGGTCGCGAAGACGCTGGCCGTGCAGACCCTCGCAACCGTCGTCGGCGGTTCGTTTGTCCGCATCCAGTTCACCAACGACCTCGTGCCCTCCGACATCGTCGGTGCCCGCATCTACCGGGCGAGTCAGGAGGCGTTCGACGTCGAGCTCGGCCCGGTCTTCGCGAACTTCGTGCTCGCCGACGAGATCAACCGGGCACCCGCGAAGGTGCAGTCGGCGCTGCTGGAGGTGATGTCGGAGAAGCAGGTCTCGCTCGGCGGGGTCACCCACCGGCTTCCCGAGCCGTTCCTGGTACTGGCCACCCAGAACCCGATCGAATCCGAGGGTGTCTACCCGCTACCGGAGGCGCAGCGGGACCGGTTCCTGATGAAGGTCAACGTCCCCTACCCGAACCCGGCGGAGGAGCTCGAGATCGTCCGGCGGATGGGCACCTCGCCACCGCTCCCCGAGCGGGTCCTGACCCCGCAGGCGCTGACCCGGCTGCAGACCCGAGCCGACGAGGTGTTCGTCCATCACGCCATCATCGAGTTCGCCGTCCGGCTGGTGCTCGCCACCCGGTCCCCCGGCGAGGCGGGTCTACCCGAACTCGAGGGCCACCTGGCCTACGGAGCCTCGCCGCGCGCCTCGCTCGGACTGGTCGCGGCGGCCCGCGCGCTCGGCCTGCTGCGCGGGCGCGACTACGTCGTACCCGACGACGTCGCCGCGGTCGCCCTGGACGTCCTGCCCCACCGCCTGGTGCTCTCGTACGAGGCGCTGGCCGAGGGGCTGACCGCGGACGCGATCGCCGCCCGGATCCTGGGCGTGGTCCCGCAGCCTCAGGTGGCGCCCCGCCAGCAGGGCCCCCACTACCCCACCGGTCCGCATGCCGGYGGGTGGGGGACGAACCCGCGTTCGGGCTTCCCGGAATACCTCGACCAGGGTGCGTCCGGATGACGGACCCCGCGGACCGGCTCCGGGCCGGCTCCGTGTCGGCGACCGATCCGGCGGTGGAGCGGACCCTGCGCCGGCTCGAACTGACCGTGCTCCGCCGTCTCGACGGCATGCTCCTCGGCGATCATCTCGGGCTGCTGCCCGGTCAGGGCAGCGAGAAGGCCGAGAGCCGCGAGTACGCCGTCGGTGACGACGTGCGCCGGATGGACTGGGCCGTCACGGCCCGGACCACCGTCCCCCACGTCCACGATCTCATCGCCGACCGGGAGCTCGAGACCTGGGCGCTGGTGGACCTCACCGCCAGCACCGAGTTCGGCACCGGTACCTGGCAGAAGCGTGATCTGGCGATTGCCGCCACGGCCGCGGTCGGCTTCCTGACCGCCCGCACCGGCAACCGGATGGGCGCGATCGCGCTGACCCAGGCCGGTCCACGGGCGATCCCGGCCCGGCCCGGCCGGGACGGGCTGCGGGCGCTGCTGCACACGCTCATCACCGCGCCTCGCGGCGCGCACGACCGGCCCCGCCGCCGGCCCGATCCGGCGGCGGCCACCGACCTCGCCGCGGCGGTGGAGGGCCTGCTGCGCCCGCCGCGCCGCCGGGGGCTCGCGGTCGTCGTCTCCGACTTCCTGTCCACCGACCTGCGCTGGGAACGGCCGCTGCGGGTGCTCGCGGCGCGGCATCAGGTGCTCGCCATCGAGATCGTTGACCCGCTCGAGCTGACCCTGCCACCGGTCGGGCCGCTGCCCGTCGTCGACGCCGAGACGGGGGCGTTCGTCGAGGTCCCGACGTCGTCGCGGCGGTTGCGGGAACGTTACGCCGCGGCCGCCGTCGCCCACCGCAGCGCGGTCTCGCTGGCGTTGCGCCGGGTCGGCGCCGACCATCTGGTCCTGCGCACCGACTCGGACTGGCTGGTCGACATCGTCCGGTTCGCCTCGGCGAACCGGCGCGGCCGGGGAGCCGGCCGCCGCCCGCCCGTGGGTCGGACCGACCAGGGTGGCACGGCGGCGCCCGCCACCAGTCGGGCAGGCACCAGTCGGGCAGGCAGCCGGTGAGCTTCCTGGCCGGGCACTGGCTGTGGCTGTACCTGGGGGTCGGCGCGTTGCTGATCTCCTATGTCGTGGTCTCGGCGCGGCGGCGGGTGTATGCCGCCCGGCTGTCGTCGACGTCGCTGCTGTCCTCGGTGCTTCCCCGCCGACCGCAGTGGTGGCGCCGTCACGTCCCGGCGGCGCTGCTGCTGCTCGCCCTCGCCGGGTTGGTGTTCTCCCTGGCGCGACCGGCGCGGGCCGAGCGGGTTCCCCGGGAACGCGCGACGATCATCCTGGCGATCGACGTCTCCAACTCGATGGCGGCCACGGACATCGCCCCGACCCGGCTGGCGGCCGCCAAGCAGGGCGCCTCGGCATTCGTCGACCAGCTCCCTCCCCGTATCAACCTCGGGCTGGTCTCGTTCGCCGGCAGCGCGACGGTCCTGGTGCCCGCGTCCGCCGACCGCGAGTCGGTCCGCGCCGGCATCCACGGCCTGCAGCTCGGTCCCGCGACCGCCGTCGGCGAAGGAATCTTCGCCTCGCTCCAGGCGATCACCACCGCCGGCAAACGGTTCTCCGACACGGGGCAGAGCGCGCCTCCGGCCGCCATCGTGCTGCTCTCCGACGGGGAGACCACCCGTGGGCGGCCGAACAACCAGGYGATCGAGGCGGCGCGGCAAGCCCGTATCCCGGTGGACACCATCGCCTACGGCACCGCCGACGGAACGCTCGACGTCGGCGGCCAGGAGGTGCCGGTGCCGGTCAACGAACAGGCGCTCCGTGACATCGCGGAGCAGACCGGCGGCTCGTACCATCGTGCCACCTCCGGCGACGAACTGCGTTCGGTCTACCGGGGGCTCGGTAGCTCGATCGGCTACCGGACCGAATACCGGGAGGTCACCACCTGGTTCCTCGGGCTGTCCCTGGGGCTGGGATTCGCCGCGGCGGCGACGTCCCTGGCGTTCACGTCCCGGCTTCCCTGAGGGGATCGACGCCGACGAGGGGGTCAACCGGACGCCCCGGGGCAGGTCGACCCCGATCGGGCGGGAGCCGTCGCTATCCGCCTCGCTGGGTGGCTACGCTGACTAACGTGGGGCAGCTCGACGCGGCCRGAATCATCGATCCTCGACTACGTTCCTCCTATGCGCGGGCCCGGGCGCTCAATGCCGCCCACGGCCGCACGTACTACCTGGCCACCCTGCTGCTGCCAGGGTGGAAGCGGCCCCACGTCCACGCGCTGTACGGCTTCGCCCGCTACGCGGACGAGATCGTCGACGATCTCGACTCCACGCTGACCGAGGCCGAGCGGGCGCGCTGGCTGCACGAGTGGGGCAGCCGGTTCCTTGCGGCGCTACGGGCGGGGACACCCGCCGTTGACGTCGGCACCGAGATGGCCGGCACCGGGAGGGACCGGCACCGCGCGGAGGTCTCGGTGCTGCCCGCGGTGGTCGACACCATTCACCGCTTCAAGATCGATCCGGACCACTTCGCGGCGTTCCTGGCCTCGATGGCGATGGACCTCACCGTGACGGAGTACGCGACCTGGGACGAGCTGACCGTCTACATGCACGGATCGGCCGCGGTGATCGGCCTGCAGATGGTGCCGATCCTCGAGCCAGTGGACGACAGCGCCCTGCCCTATGCCCGCGACCTGGGGATGGCCTTCCAGCTCGCCAACTTCATCCGCGACGTCGGCGAGGATCTGCGGCGCGGCCGCGTCTATCTGCCCCGGACTTCGCTGGACCTGTTCGGGGTCACCCGGGAGCAGCTGGCCGCCGGCGTCGTTGACGGGCCGGTCCGCCGGCTGCTGGCCTTCGAGATCAGCCGGGCGCGGGAGCTGTTCCGCGCCGCCGAGCCCGGCATCCGCCTGCTGCACCCAACCTCACGCGACTGCCTGCGGACGGCGTTCGTCCTCTACCGGGGCATCCTCGACGAGGTCGAGCGCGCCGACTACCGGGTGCTCGAACGCCGCGTGTCAGTCGGGCTCCCGCGCCGGCTGGCGGTCGCCGGACCCGCCCTGGTCCGGGCCGTCCGGGCGCGTCGCGGCCAGGGCCACGGGATGCCTCAGATCAGCTCACGGCCCCCCAGGTAGGGCCGCAGCACTTTGGGAACGCGTACCTCGCCGTCGGCGGTCTGGAAGTTCTCCAGCAACGCCGCCAGCAGCCGTGGGGTCGCCACGGCGGTGTTGTTGAGCGTGTGCGCGAAACGCACGGTGCCGTCGGTGTCGCGGTAGCGCAGGTTCGCCCGGCGCGCCTGCCAGTCGTGCAGCGTCGAGCAGCTGTGCGTCTCGCGGAATCGACCGAGCGAGGGGAACMAGGTGTTGATGTCGTTCATCCGGAACTTGCCGACGCCCATGTCCCCGGTGGCGCATTCGACGACCTCGTAACACAGCCCGAGGTCGGACAGGATCCGCTCGGCAGTGGCCAGCAACTCGGCATGCCAGCGGGCCGACTCGGCCTCGTCAGCGGCGCACAGCACGAACTGTTCGACCTTCTCGAACTGGTGGACGCGCAGCAGACCGCGGACGTCCCGGCTGGCGCTGCCGATCTCCCGGCGAAAGCACGGCGAGATGCCGGCGTAGCGGATCGGCAGGCGGCCCACATCGAGAATCTCCCCGGCATGCAGGCCGACAAGAGCCACCTCGGCAGTCCCCGCCAGGTAAAGGTCGTCGGCGGGGATCGCATAGATCTCCTCGCGGGCCTTGGGTAGCATCCCGGTGCCGACGAGCGGCTCCTCCCGGACCAGGGCGGGCACCGACACGGGGGTGAAGTCCAGCCCGCGCAGCAGGTCGAGCGCATAGGAATGCACCGCGCGCTCCAGCATGACCATGTCACCGACGAGGGCGTACGCCCGCTCCCCCGCGACCCGCCGGGCCCGGGCGAACTCCGCCCACCCTCGTTTCTCGGCCAGTGCCGTGTGGTCGAGCGGGGTGAAGTCGAACTCCGGCGGCTCGCCGACGGTCCGCAACACCACGTTGGCCGACTCGTCGGCTCCCACCGGCGCACCCGACCACGGGATGYCCGGCACCAGCAGCATCAGCTCGGACAGCCGGCCCCCGGTTCGGGCCAGCTGCTCGCGCAGGTCCTTCAGCTGGCGGTCGAACGCCTCGTGCTCGGCCCGCAGCTCGGCCCGCCGGGCCGCGTCGGCCCCGGCGAACTGCTTCGCGAAGCTCTTGCGCCGAGCCTGCGCCTCGTCCACCTCGAACTGCAGTTTGCGATTGTCCCGGTCGAGCTGCAGCAGTTCATCGACATCCAGATCAATGCCTTTGGCCGCGACCGCGTCTTTCACGGCCTGCGGATTCTCCCGGATAAAGCGCTTATCGAGCATGGAATCGCGTCAGCCTCTGATCGGTACCGCATTGTGCTTTGCGGTAACGCTACCAGCCGTCCGGCCCGCGCACCGGTCCGCTCCCGGCCCGGCGGGCACCCGCCCCGGCAGGCACCATGCGGGGCGATCCGCCGCTCACCGGTTACGGTGCACAGACCACACCAGAACCAGACCACACCAGAACCAGCAGACCGCATCAGAAGCGAGGGAGGCCGGCGACGGTGGCCAGTTCAAAGGAGCGACGTCAACGCGAGCTCGCCGAGGCCCGGGCGGCCCGGCAGGCGCAGCGGCGCCGGCTCGCCCATCGCCGTCGTCAGCAGCGGCTCGCGATCGTCGCCGGATTCATCGCGATCGTCGTCGCGGCATCGACGATCGCCGCGATCCTGCTCACCGGCAAGGACGACCAGCCCGACGTGGCCGCCGCCGGTGCCGCGACGACACCCACCGCGACCGCACCCACCGCGACCGCACCCACCGCGACCGCACCGACACCATCGGCCGCCCCCCGTCAGACCAGCAGGGTCGGGCAGTGCACCTACACCTCCAACGGGGAGGCCCCGGCCCGCGGCGCCACCCTGCCGGCGGCCGCGGCCACCGTCGACACGTCCCCGGCGACAATGGTGATCATCACCGACGCCGGCACCATCACGGCCGCCTTGGACGCCCAGAAGGCACCATGCACGGTGCACGCCCTGCGCACGCTCGCCGACGCCAGGTACTTCGACGGCACCACGTGCCACCGCCAGACCGGGGGGGCCGACGCAGGCATCTCGGTCCTGCAGTGCGGCGATCCCACCGGAACCGGCAACGGCGGCCCGGGGTACGGGTACGCCAACGAGAATACCCAGGGCGTGACCTACGACCGAGGCGTGCTGGCGATGGCGCACAGCCAACTGCCGGACAGCAACGGCAGTCAGTTCTTCATCAACTACCAGAACCCGACCCCGCAGGGCGCGGCGGCGCTCGCCGGCAATTACACCGTCTTCGGGAAGATCACCAAGGGACTCGACGTGCTCGACAAGCTCACCGGGCCCGGCGTCGAGGGCGGCGGCTCCGATGGTGCCCCGGCGAGCAAGCCGAAGATTCTTTCGATCACGATCACCCAGGGCGGCTGACCCGCCGGTCAACCGGCCCAGCGGCGGATGGTGTCGATGCGGGCCTGGAGCTGCGCGGCGGTGGCCTGGCCGCTCGGCGGACCGCCACAGGTCCGGCGCAGCTCGGCGTGGATCATCCCGTGCGGTTTGCCCGTGCGGTGGAAGTGTGCGCCGACAAGCCGGTTCAGCTCCTTGCGCAGCTCGCCGATCACCTCGTGCACGGGCCGGGTGGCCGCCTCGACCGCCGGCTGCACGCCCTCGCGGGCCGGCGGGACGACCGGCGAATCCGCGGCACGGGCAGCGGCACGGCGCGTGGCGGCCTGCTGGGCGGCCTGCTGGGCGGCCTCCCGCTGGCGCAGCAGAACCGCGACCTGATCGGGCTCCAGCAGGCCCGGCAGGCCCAGGAAGTCCTCCTCCTCGATGGACCCGGGGGCCGCCGGGGTGCCGAACTCGCCGCCATCGAAGATCACTCGGTCGAGATGGGCCGAGGATCCCAACGCCGTGAACAAGGTGTCCGGCTTGTCGGGGATGTCCTTGCGCCGGTTGGCGTCCCGCAGCGCGTCGTCGTCGAAGGCGTCCGGATCGCGCGGGGACTTCTCCAGGGCGTGGTCCCGCTGGACCTCCATCTCGCCAGCCAGCGCCAGCAGGGACGGCACGCTCGGGAGGAAGACCGACGCCGTCTCCCCGCGACCRCGGCCCCGAACGAACCGCCCGACGGCCTGGGCGAAGAACAGCGGGGTTGACGCCGAGGTCGCATAGACCCCGACCGCCAGGCGAGGCACGTCCACGCCCTCACTGACCATCCGTACCGCCACCATCCACCGGTCGGCCGACCGGCGAAAGTCATCGATCTTGGTCGACGCGGTCGGGTCGTCGGAGAGGATCAGCACGGGCGAGGTGCCGGTGATCCGGGTGAGCAGCGCGGCGTAGGYGCGCGCGGCCGCGTGATCCGTGGCGATGACCAGCCCGCCCGCGTCGGGCATGCCGCCGGCCCGCACCTGGGACAGCCGGGTGTCRGCGGAGGCGAGCACCGCCGGCATCCAGTCCCCGCCCGGGTCGAGCGCGGTGCGCCACGCGGCGGCGGTCTGCTCGTTGGTGAGCGGCTCCCCGAGTCGGGCGCTCAGTTCCGCGCCGGCACTGGTCCGCCAGGTCATCTCGCCCGAGTAGGCGAGGAAGAGCACCGGGCGGACAACCCCGTCGCGCAGCGCCTCGGCATAGCCGTAGGAGGAGTCCGCGATGCTGCGCATCACCCCGTCGGGGCCCGGCAGGTAGGTGACGAAAGGGATCGGGTTGACGTCGGAGCGAAACGGAGTACCAGTCAGGGCGAGGCGACGCGCGGCCGGGGTGAACGCCTCCCGGATCGCCTCACCCCATGACAGCGCGTCGCCGGCGTGGTGGATCTCGTCCAGGACGATCAGGGTGCGACGCGCGGCGGTCCGGGCACGGTGCAGGGCCGGATGCGCCGCCACCTGGGCGTAGGTCACGGCGACACCGGTGTAGTCGGAGGATGTCGCCCCGGCCGAGTTGCGGAAGTCCGGATCGAGGTCGACACCAACCTCCGCCGCGGCCACGGCCCACTGGCGTTTGAGGTGCTCGGTGGGCGCGACGACGGTGATCCGACTGATCTCGCCGGCAGTGAGAAGGTCGGCGGCCACCTGCAGGGCGAAGGTCGTCTTCCCGGCGCCCGGGGTGGCGAC
The DNA here is from genome assembly GCF_001983015.1 of Frankia sp. CcI156. Taxonomy (NCBI): domain Bacteria; kingdom Bacillati; phylum Actinomycetota; class Actinomycetes; order Frankiales; family Frankiaceae; genus Frankia; species Frankia sp. CcI156. The sequence continues at coordinate 51,326 of NZ_MOMD01000005.1, read as the reverse complement.
CGCCATGAAGTCCCGGGCGCCCGACGACGACCGTGACCGGTAGATCTCCAGGGCCGCACGCTGCCACGCGCGCAGCGGTCGGGCTGGTGGAACGGGACGTCGTGGACGAGGGCTTCGGTCGAGGGGGCCGGCTCTCACGCCATCACACTCTAGAAGGCGGCACTCGGCGAAGACGCTGGCGGCCGCAGGCGCGTCGGGATGACCACACTTTTGCCGTGGATGGTCCCGAAGGGACCACGCCCGAGCATGACCGTCTTATCTCACAGAGGGTTAAGCTCCTGGAGTCAACCGATTGACTTCGGAGGCCCCGATGCAGCTCACGACCGGTCCTTCGGCAGTTCCCCGCGCACCGGTGGCCTCCGCGCCAACACCTGAGGTATCCGGTGGTGACAGGACGCCCACCACCCGCACACCCAACACCCGCACACCCAACACCCGGCTGCGACTGAGTCGGGAGGAACGGGGCTGGTCGCAGGAACGGCTCGCCACCGAGATCCGTCGGTTCTCCGTCATCCACGAGGGTCGCGAGGCCGGGGTGACCGGCAACATGATCTGCAAGTGGGAGAAGGGCGACAAGAAACCAAGCCTGCGTTATCAGCGGTTGTTGCGGGCGCTATTCGGCCGGTCGTCGGCGGAGCTCGGTTTCGTGGATGACGAAGCGCTTCCCGCCGCCGTCGGAGCACTGCGGGGCGGAACCGGTCAGGGTACGGCCGTCGCCGCGTCGATGAACCTTGAACAGGCGGCCTGCGAGACGGGCGCCGCGGGCACACTCGTACTTCACCCCGGCACCGACATGATCGACACGAACGGTATTCCCGTGGAACGTCGGGACTTTCTCCGGCTCTTCGCCGCGGCGGGCGGCGTCGCCGTCGTGCCCATGAACGGCGTCACGGACACCCCGCCCTGGGAGCGCCTCTCGGCGGCGCTGCGTCGCCGTAGCACGGTGACCCCGGAGCTCGTCAACGAGCTGGGCCAGCTCACCGCGGGGCTGTACGGCTTAGAGGAACGCGTTCCCGCCCGGATCCTGATACAGCGGGTCACCGGGCATCTGAGCAGGCTCAGTCAGCTGCTGGAGACCACGAGCCGGTCCCCGGTGCGCCGTGAGCTGACCTCCACCGCCGGGGAGACGGCGGCGCTCGCCGGATGGCTCTCGTTCGACATGAACGACCTGCCCGCGGCCGTCGCCTACTACCGGGTGGCCATCGAGGCCGCCCGCGAGGCCGATGACCACGCCCTGTGGGCCTGCGTACTCGGTTACGAGAGCTACCAGACCGCCAGCCGTGGCCGCCACGACCAGGCCTGCGCGCTGCTCGGTGAAGCCCAGCGGCGAGCCGCCACGGGCAGCACGGTGATGACCAGGGCCTGGCTGGCTGCCCGGGAGGCCGAGGAGCAGGCCGCTCGCGGCGAGGGCCGGGCGGCGCTGGCCGCCCTCGACCGTGCCCAGGATGCCTTCGACCGGGGTGAGAGCGACGGGGACCGGGTCTGGACGCAGTTCTTCGACCGGGGCCGGCTCGATGGCCTGAAGGTCACCACCTACACGCGGCTACGGCGACCCGCCGCGGCCTACGCCGCCGCCACCGAGGCACTGCGGGCGGCCGCTCCCGGTGCGACGAAGAAGCGGTCGTTGCTGATGAGCGACATCGCGGAGGTGCACATCCAGCGGCGGGAGATCGAGGCGGCCTGCCACTTCGCGGCCGAGTCCCTCGCGATCGTGCTCCAGACGGACTTCTCGCTGGGCCTGGCCCGTATCCGCCGCGCCCGGGAGCACCTGCGGCCCTGGCAGCACACCCAGGCCGTGCGCGAGTTCGACGAGCAGCTGCGGGCACTCACCTGACGGTGGGTGCCGTCTCGGCGCTGATCCAGCCCAGATAGTCGGCATGGCCGGCGACGATCGGCGTGGCAATGATCTCGGGATTTTCGTAGGGGTGGAGGACCACGAGCCGCTCATGTAGCTCATCGAATCGTTCGGTGGTCGTTTTMGCCAGACAGAGCCATTCCTCGGCCTGCTCGATCTGGCCCTTCCAGCGGTAGGTGCTGCTCATCGGTCCGATCACCTGGAAACAGGCGACCAGACGCGCCTCCACCAGGATCCTACCGATACGGTCAGCGCTTTCCCGGGAGTCGATACTCACGATGACCTGAAGGTGACCCACGCGCACTCCCATCTCTAAAACGATGGATACGCAAGATACCCTACATCGATCAGTGGCGGTAGCCGTTGAATTTACGGCGTCCGGTAGGATGGTCCGTATTCTCCGCGTGACATTCCACCCGGATCCACCCGGAATGGGCGGTTCAGTCGCAAGCCGTTTACCGCCGGTTGATCGGGAGGGTACATTCCGGCGCGGAAAGGCCACGCTGGGCGCAAGAGACAGCACCCCACGCCGGCCGGAGAAGACCGGCCTGCTCCCGTAACCAGCCTGGTCTCACCCACCGGTTGGTCCTACCGCTGCCGCGGTCCCCCGCCCGGGTCGGTGCCACCGCCGCCCTGCGCTGGCTTCACCCGTCCCCGGCGGGCGCGCCGTGAGCCGACGACCCCTGGGTCTGGCACACGCGGTAGCAGTCGTAGACACCGCCGACGCCGCGCACGGCGCCGAGCACCTTGTCCAGTTGCTCCGGCCCGGTGACCTCGATCGTGAAACGCGCATGCGCGACCCGATCATCGGATGTGGTCGTCGAGGCCGCGCGGACGGACGCCGAGATCTCCGAGAGCACCTCGGTGATGTCCGCGAGCAGCCCGTAGCGGTCGAACGCCTCGACGGCGATCTCCGCGGGAAAAATCTGCGCCTGTGGTGCCGACCAGGTCGCCACCGCGACGCGCTCGCGGTCCGACCCCGCCTCGGTGGCGTTCATGCACTCCCGGCGGTGCAGAGACACGGTGCTGCCGTGCGTCGCGAAGCCGACGACCACGTCTCCGGGCAGCGGAAGGCAACATCGCGCCAGCCTCGCCGGCACCCGACCACCCACCCCGTCGTCTGCCACGGCCGCGAGGCTGGGCATCCCACGCCGGGCGATCGGACGGGTCGGCGACGGCAGGCCCGACGAGGCGCCGTCCGCGCCGCCGGCGGTCCGCGCCCCGCCGCCGCTCCCGGACCGGGTGGTCGTGACGCCCGGCTCGGCCGCCCCGGCGGCGGTGTCCCTGCGCTGCCGGGCCAGCCGGCGCCGGATACGTACCCGGGCCCGGGAGGTCCTGACGAAGTGCAACCAGTCCTCCGACGGTCCCGCGCCGGGGAGGTTGGAGGTCAGGATCTCGACGACGTCGCCGTTGCGCAGCCGGGTATGCAACGGGACGAGCCGACCGTTGACCCGGGCGCCGATCGCCCGGTGCCCGATGTCGGTGTGCACGGCGTAGGCGACGTCCACCGGGGAGGACCGGGCCGGCAGTGCGAGCATCCTGCCCTTGGGCGTGAACGCCAGCACCTCGTCGGCATCCAGGTCTGAGGACAGCGACTCGAGGAACTCGTCCGAGTCGACCTCCTCCTGCCAGTCCAGCAAGCTGTGCAACCAGGACAGGCCCTCCAGGCGGGCGCCGTCCGCGCCGGGGCCGACCGGTCGGGCGACGATCCCGGTCTCGGCCAGCCGGTGCATCGACGGCGTCCTGATCTGGATGTCGAGGGAGCGGCCGGCGCCGTCGGTCACCGTCGTGTGCAGGGACTGGTACATGTTGAACTTCGGGGTAGCCACGAAGTCGCGCAGCCTGCCGGGCACCGGTCGCCACAGGGCGTGGATGACACCCAGCGCCGCGTAACAGTCCGTCACCTCGTCAACGAGCACGAGGACGCGGACGAGGTCGGTGTAGTCCTGGACGGGCCGGTTGCGCTCCTGAGCCCGCTTGTAGATCGAGAACAGGTGGCTGACCCGGATGGAGACGGCGCCGTCGATGCGAGCCCCCGCGAGCCCGGCTCGCAACCGTGCCACCAGCGCCGCGACGGTTCCGGCCGCGCGCTCAGCGGCGGTGAACTCGTCCACCGTGGCGGCAATCCGGGCGTGCTCGGCGGGATGGAGCACGGCGAACGCCCGGTCCTCCAGCTCTCGCTTGATCACACTGACGCCGAGCCGGTGGGCCAGCGGGGCCAGGACCTCGAGCGTGACCCGGGAGATCTTCACCTGTTTGGGAGGGGACATGAAGGCGAGCGTGCGCATGTTGTGCAACCGGTCCGCGATCTTGATGACCAGTACTCGGTAGTCCCGGGCCAAGGCCACGATCAGCTTGCGCAGCGTCTCGGCCTCCGCGGCCTCCCCGAACCGCATCTTGTCCAGCTTGGTGACACCGTCGACGAGGTTGGCCACCTCCGCGCCGAACTCCTGGGTGACGGAGTCGAGGGTGTACCCGGTGTCCTCGACCGTGTCATGCAGCAGGGCAGCGATCAGGGTAGTCGTGTCCACCCCCAGCTCCGCGAGGACCTCGGTGACGGCGAGGGGATGGCTGATGTACGGATCCCCGCTGCGCCGCATCTGACCGGCGTGCAGCCGCTCGGCGACGCCGTAGGCGTGCACCAGCAGGCCGATGTCGGCGCGCGGATGATAGTCGCGATGCGCCTCGACGATGTCACGCAGCTCCGGCGGCACCTGGGACATCCGCGGTGTCGCCATCCGCCGGGCCAGGTGGGCGAGACGCACGCTCGCCTGCCGGGCCGCCGACAGGGCCCGGGAGGCCTCGTCGGCACCGCCGTCGGCCCGGGACAGCGCGGGGGTCAGACCGCCGCCGGCCGGCAGACCCGCACCCACGGTCTCAGCATCCACGGCACCCCCCTGATTCGACCCGTTAGACCTGTACGCCMGAGGTAACGCGGAAACAGCCGTATACGCCCTCGATGGCACGCACCGCACTCAGGATGTGCCGGAGATGCTTGGCGTCTCCCATCTCGAACGTGAAGCGGCTGACCGCCACCTGATCCCGTGTGGTGGCCACCGACGCCGACAGGATGTTCACGTGCCGGTCGGACAGTACCCGGGTGACATCCGAAAGTAGTTTGGTAYGGTCCATCGCCTCGACCTGGATCACGACGAGGAACACCGAGCCCGACGACGGCGCCCACTCGACCTGGACCGTGCGGTCGTGCGGCCCGCCGCGCAGCCCCGACAGGTTGGAGCAGTCCGTCCGGTGGACCGACACGCCCTTGCCCCGGGTGAYGAAACCGGCGATCTCGTCGCCGGGCATGGGGGTGCAGCAGCGGGCGAGCTTCGTCCACACGTCGGGAGCACCGGTGACGAGCACCCCCGCCTCCCCGGTCGAGCGACGCAGCGTGCGGATCGGCAGCTCGGTCTCACCCGCGTCCTCCTCGGCCCCCTCCGGACCGCCGAGGGCCACGAGCAGCCGCGAGACCACCAACTGGGCGCTGACGTGGTTCTCCCCCACGGCCGCGTAGAGGGCGGCCACGTCGGCGTAGCGCAGGTCCTTGGCCAGGTTCAACAGCGCGTCCCCGCTCATCAGGCGGGACAGCGGCAGGCCGTGGCGGCGCATCGCGCGGCCGATCGCGTCGCGGCCGGCGACGATCGCGTCCTCCCGGCGCCCACGGGCGTGCCACTGGCGGATCTTCGTCCTGGCCCGCGACGAACGGACGAACATCAACCAGTCCTCGCTCGGGCCGGCCGAATGGGCCCGCGAGGTGAAGATCTCGACCGCGTCGCCGTTGTCCAGCGGGGTGTCCAGGGCCGCGAGACGGCCGTTGATCCGGGCCCCGACGCACTGGTGGCCGATGTCGGTGTGCACCGCGTAAGCGAAGTCCACCGAGGTCGACCCGGCAGGCAGCGGGATGACGTCGCCCTTGGGGGTGAAGACGAAAACCTCGTCGGTCTCGGCGGCGAACCGCAGGCTGTCGAGGAACTCTCCCGGGTCCGCGGTCTCCCGCTGCCAGTCGAGCACCTGACGCAGCCAGGTCATGAGGTCCGCATCGGGTCCGCCCTTGCGCCGACCGGCCCGCCCGCCCTCCGGGGTCCCCGCCGAGGGCCGGGCCGCAACCCCGTCCTCCTTGTACTTCCAGTGCGCGGCAATGCCGTACTCGGCCCGGTTGTGCATCGCGTGCGTGCGGATCTGCAGCTCGACCGGTTTGCCCTCGGGACCGATGACCGTCGTGTGCAAGGACTGGTACATGTTGAACTTGGGCATCGCGATGTAGTCCTTGAACCGGCCGGGAATCGGCTTCCAGGTCGCGTGCACGGTACCCAGCGTGGCATAGCAGTCCCGGACCGAGTCGACCAGGACGCGGATGCCGACCAGATCATAGATGTCGTCGAAGGAACGGCCGCGCACCACCATCTTCTGGTAGATCGAGTAATAGTGCTTCGGCCGCCCGGAGACGACCGCCTTGATCCGCGCGTCCCGCAGGCCGACCTGTACCTGCCCGATCACCTCGGCCAGATAGACGTCCCGGCTCGGGGCCCGGTCAGCGACCAGCCGGACGATCTCGTCGTACCGTTTCGGATACAACGCGGCGAACGAGAGGTCCTCCAGCTCCCACTTCAACGAGTTCATGCCGAGCCGGTGGGCGAGCGGGGCGTAGACCTCGAGCGTCTCCCGAGCCTTGCGTTCCTGCTTGTGCTCGGGCAGAAAGCGCAGGGTACGCATGTTGTGCAGGCGGTCGGCGAGCTTGACCACCAGCGCGCGTGGGTCGCGGGCCATCGCGACGACCATCCGGCGGATGGTCTCCGCCTGGGCCGCCTCGCCGACCTTGACCCGGTTGAGCTTGCTGACCGCGTCGACGATGAGCGCGATATGGTCACCGAAGGTGTCCCGGATTGCATCGACGGTAAGCGTCGTCTCCTCGAGGGTGTCGTGCAGCAACGCCGCGGACAGCGTCGCGGTGTCCATCCCCAGATCGGCGAGGATGCTCGCGACCGCGATCGGATGAGTGATGTACGGGTGGCCGGAGAAGCGCACCTGGCCGGCGTGCGCGGCGTCGGCGACCTCGAACGCCTGCTGCACCTGGGCGATGTCGGCGCGCGGGTGGTTCGCGAGCAGCCCACGCAGCACCGGGTCGAGAGCCGAGGGAGGCGTCGCCCGGTGCGTCGCAAGGCGGGAGAGCCGACCGCGTACCCGACGCGGCAGCGGCGGCGACTCGTGCCCCAACCGGGGGACGACCGGGGAACCGTCCTCGGGACGCCGTCCCATGCCGACCGCGGTGACCAGCTCGGACCCCCCCGGGGATCCACCCGGCGGCTCCTGCCCGCGGACGTCGCCACCATCCGCAGCCGGCGGCTGTGCCGGCCCGTGGACTGCCGGCCCGTGGACTGCCGGCCCGTGGACTGCCGACTCACGCGCCGCCGATCCGGCGGTGGCCCGCGCGGCATCGCCCACCGGCCGGGGCTCCCGGAAGGGAGTGACGGCGGGCTGCGAAACTCCGGTGGTCACCGGCGCTGCCTCGGGCACGGACCGCTCCTGCGTAAGGACTAGACACCGAGCCTAACGCCGCACTGGTCAGAAGCCTTCCGCGGACCTCGCCCGGGCGAGGTCAAATCGTCAGAAGGGAGACGACATCGAGCGGCGCGACCCGATCACGGCCCGGTAGGAAGGACAGCTCCATGAGGACCGCCAGCCCCACGACCTCCCCGCCACCAGCCGCGAGCAGGCTGTGTGCGGCGGCCGCGGTGCCACCGGTGGCCAACACGTCGTCAACGAGCAGGACCCGGTCGCCGTCGTGCACCGCGTCGGCGTGGATCTCGATCGTGGCGGCGCCGTACTCCAGGTCGTAGGAGGCGCTTCGGGTCGGCCCCGGCAGCTTGCCCTGCTTACGGATCGGCACGAGGCCGGTGCCCAGYCGGTCCGCGACCGGCGCGGCTAGCAGGAAGCCCCGCGCCTCGATGCCGGCGATCGTGGTGGCCCCCAGCGCCCGGGCCGCGTCCGCCAGCGCACCGATGACCACCCCGAAGGCGGTCGGCGTCGCGAGCAGCGGGGTGATGTCTTTGAACACGACCCCTGGCTGCGGCCAGTCGGGAATGTCGCGGATGTGGCCACGCAGGACCTCGGCGACCGCGTCGTGCGCGGCGGACCGCTGCGGTGCGTCGTCGATGCTCGTCATCGTGCCGCTTCTCCCACCTTCAGGGTCGTCTGGACTTCAGGGTTGCCCGGACATCAGGATCGTCCCGACATCAAGATCGTCCGGAGATCCGCGGCCACCCGATCGGAGCCCCGCCCAGATCCGCGCGGCCGGCGACCTGGCTCACCGGCGTTTCTTACCGCTCGGCCGTCCGCGCCGCCCGGGTTTGCGCCCCGCGGCGCGCCGGGCAGGGGGCGCGCCCGACGGTCGTCGGGCGGCACCGCCCAGGTTCGCCCCGGCCGGAACCGGTTCACGCGCGCCGGAGACGGGAGCGTCCTCACCCCARCCGGCCGGATCGACCGCCGCGCCGGCGGGAACAGCCGTGCCCGGCACACCCGCGGCGGYCCGGACCCGCCTGGCGCGCTCACGGGCGACCCGCGCATCCAGCGCCCGCACGGCGGGATCGCCGCGCTTGAGGTCGACGAGCAGCGGCGTGGCAAAGAACAGGGAGGAGTATGTACCGGAGGCGATACCGACGAACTGGGCGAGCGCGAGGTCCTTCAGCGTGCCGGCACCGAGCAGACCGGCGCCGACGAAGAGGAGGGATGCGACCGGGATGAGGGCGATGAGGGAGGTGTTCAGTGAACRCACCAACGTCTCGTTGAGCGCGTCGTTCGTCGCCTCCGCGTAGGTCCGCCGCGTCGACGTGCCCATGCCCGCGGTGTTCTCCCGCACCCGGTCGAACACCACCACCGTGTCGTACAGGGAGAATCCGAGGATCGTCAGCACGGCGATGACCGTCGACGGCGTCACCTCGAAACCTACCAGCGAGTAGACACCCATGGTGACGACGAGGTCGTRAACAAGAGCKGCCATCGCCGCGAGCGCCATCCTCCACTCGAACCGTACCGAGAGGTAGATCACGACGAGCACGAGGAAGACGGCCAGGCCCTGGAGGGCCTTGTTCGTGATCGTCGATCCCCAGGACGAGCCGACGGTCGACACGGYGATGTCGCGGTCCGGGTTCGACACCGAGAAGCGCTTGGCCAACGCGCCGGTCAGCTCACGGGTCTGGGCGTCGGAGAGGGTCGGCGTCTGGATCCGGAACTGGTGGGAGGTCTCCAGTTGCTGGACCACACTGTCCGCCGGGTCGAGCCCGATGCCGGACAGCGTGTCCTCGACCTGCGCGACGGTACCGCCACCGCTGGGTAGCTGGAAGACCGCGCCACCGGAGAACTCGATACCGAAGGTGAAGCCACGGAAGATCATGCTGATGATGCAGACGGCGACCACGACGCCGGAGACGGCATACCAGGCCTTGCGCCGGCCGACGAAGTCGACGTTGAAGTCGCTGCGGTAGATCCGCCCGACCAGTGCCATCTCAGCTCTCCCGCCTCTGCCCGGTCGGCGCCGGCCGCTTGGCCAGTCGCGCCCGGGTGGAAGCGGCCGGCGCCACGCCACCGCCACGCCCGCCGAGGGTCTTCGGACTCAGGCCCGAGTACCGGCTGACCGAGAACAGTCTGCGCCGCACCAGCAACGTCACCAACGGCCGGGTGAAGATAAACATGATCACGACATCGCTCAACGTCGACAGCCCGAGCGTAAAGGCGAAGCCGCGCACCGAGCCGATCGACAGGATGTAGAGGACCGCGGCGGCCAGGAAGGAAACCGTGTCCGCGGAGAGCATCGTGCGCCGCGCGGCGGGCCAGGCACGATCCGTGGCCGCCCGGACCGTGCGACCGGCCCGGACCTCGTCTTTGATCCGTTCGAAGTAGACCACGAACGAGTCCGCCGTGACACCGATCGACACGATCAGGCCGGCGATGCCGGCCAGGGTCAGCGTGAACCCGATCGCCACGCCGAGCAGCACCACCGAGGCGTAGATCAGCAGACCGCTGACGGCGAGGGAGATGATCACGACCATGCCCAGCGCCCGGTAGTACAGGAAGGAGTAGGCGATGACGAGAACGAGTCCGATGGCGCCGGCGAGCAGTCCGCCGTGCAGCGAGTCACGACCGAGGGTCGGCGAGATGGACTCGGYCTGGGAGCGCTCGAAGGCCAGGGGAAGGRCACCGTAGCGCAGCACGTTGGCGAGGTCCTCGGCGTCGGACTGGCTGAAGCCGCCGGAGATCTGGGCCGATCCGGGGATGCGCTCGTTGGTCTGCGGCGCGGACTGCACCACCCCGTCGAGCACGATCGCAACCTGCTTGCCGATCGTGCTCTCGGTCAGCTTGGTGAACTTGTTCTGGCCCGGACCGGTGAACTCGACGTTCACGACCCACTGCCCGGTGGTGATGCCCGTGGTCCCGCCGCCGCCCTGCAGGCCCGCGGAGGCGGTCTTCACATCCGTCCCGACCACCGTGGCCGGCTTGAGCAGGTACTTCGTCGTCCCGGTCCGGTCACAGGCGGCGGTCCAGTCCTGCGGGCGGTCGGTGCTGACCGAGGCTTTGCGGACGTCGGCCGCTGCGCACGTCAGCGACTCGTAGCGAGCGAACACGTCGGCAGGCGGGCTGTCCCCGGTCGACCCGGTCGACCCGGTCGCCGCCGGCGCGGGGGCCGGGGCCGGAGAAGCCGAGGCCACCGGAGAAGCCGAGGCCGCGCCCACCGCGGGTGTGCCCGCGGCGGTCAGCGACACCGGCTGGGCGATCAGGCCGCGGCCCGTGCCGTCACCGAGCGCGGCCGGTTTGTTCGACGCGGCGGGTGCCGGGGATGACGGCGCGATGCTCGGCGTGCTCTGGCCGGCCGTCGGGGCCGGCTGGCCCGTCGCACCCGGCGTGGGTGCGGAGGCCGCCCCAGTGGGGGTGGGCACCGGGGTGGCCTGGCCGGACGTGGCGACCTCACGGAAACGCAGTTCAGCGGTCTGCCCGACCAGATCCACGACGTCGTTGCGGCCGCGGCCGGGCACCGAGATCTCGATCTGGTTGYCGGTACGATGAACCTCGGACTCGGCGACGCCCAAGCCGTCAACGCGCTGCCGGATGATGTCGACGGCCTGGTTGACGGCACCACTGTCGACGTTGTTTCCCTGCGTGGCACGAGGCGTGAGGATGACGCTCGTCCCGCCCTGCAGGTCGAGCCCGAGCCGGGGCTTCCAGTTTCCGGTAGCGGCCATGAGGCCGTAGAGGACGACGATCAGACCGCCGAGGATCCCCAGCCGGGTCCAGACGGAGATCCCCCTGGGTACCCGTGCCGAGCCGCGTGCCACCTGCGAGTCCCTTCCTCACGCGCCGGTGTGCCGGCGCTCGTTCGTCTCGCCGCTGCCCGGACCGGCGGTGCCCAAAGTATCCGAACGAATGTCACCGAGGGTGCGTTCCGCTCCMCGAACGGTAGTGCTCGGTCAGGTGACCGGCGATCACAGCTCCTTGCGGGGCGGGTGTGTCGTTTCACCGCCCGTGCCGCCGTCCCCACCGGGGAGGCCACCGCCGGGATGCGACGCCTCGGCGCCACCGGGGCCGTCGGAACCGTCGTCGTGTGACCGGGGTTCCCCGGAGGACTCCCCGCCGTCCCCGGCTCCGCCGGGCGTACTGATCACCCGAGCGACCGCGCTGCGCGAGAAGCGGCAGACGACATCGGGCGCAACCTCCAGCAGGAGGTCGCCGTCCTCCATCTCGACGACCGTGGCGTAGAGACCAGCGGTGGTCATCACCAGGGTACCGGGAACGATCCGCGATATCTGCTGCTGTTGCGCCTTGGCGCGGCGCCGCTGCATCGAGAAGAAGTAGACGATCACCAGGATGAGGATCAGCGGGAACAGAAGCCCGCTGATCGAACTGCCCCCGTCCTTGCCGGCCGCCACCGAAGCTGCCACGAGTACGTGCACGTCCTGCCCTCCTGATGTGTTGCGGCGATCGTACGTATCGATCGGATGCCTGTGGTGGGCAGGGCGGTTGTGCCCGGCACACAGGACCTCCTCCGGCCGGAATGGCCGATGCTACGGGGACGACTCATCCCGGACGGAGTAATCACCTTCAGTGACTACTCCCCGGCCGACCGACCCTCTCACAGTCATTCTCCCTCGGTGAACAGCGAGACCTGGGTACGACCGAGCGGATCGGTGACGGGGTCCAGACCGAGGTGCTCGAAGGCGGCGGGAGTGGCCATCCGGCCCCGGGCGGTACGGATCAGCAGGCCGGCACGCAGCAGGAACGGCTCGGCCACGTCCTCCACCGTCTCCGGTTCCTCCCCGACCGACACGGCGAGCGTGGTGAGCCCGACYGGACCGCCGCCGAACCGGGTGACCAGCGCCTCCAGCACGGCCCGGTCGAGACGGTCCAGTCCGAGCCCGTCGACGTCGTAGATCCGCAGCGCCGCCTGGGCGATCTCGCGGGTGACCACGCCGTCGGCCCGCACCTCCGCGTAGTCGCGCACCCGGCGCAGCAACCGGTTGGCGATGCGGGGCGTACCACGCGACCGGCCAGCGACCTCGGCGGCTCCCTCGGCGGTGAGGGTGACCCCCAGCAGGCCGGCCGAGCGAGTCAGCACCCGGGCGAGCTCGTCGGCGTCGTAGAAGTCCAGATGGGCGGTGAACCCGAACCGATCCCGCAGCGGGCCGGTCAGCAGGCCCGACCGGGTGGTAGCCCCGACCAGCGTGAATGGCGACACGTCGAGGGGGATCGCGGTCGCGCCCGGGCCCTTGCCCAGGATGACGTCAACCCGGAAGTCCTCCATCGCGGCGTAGAGCAGTTCCTCGGCTGGCCGGGCGATCCGGTGAATCTCGTCGAGGAACAGGACCTCTCCCGGGGAGAGGGCAGTGAGGATCGCGACGAGATCCCCGGCGCGTTCGATCGCCGGCCCACTGRTCATCCGCAACGGAACCTCGAGCTCCTGCGCCATGATCATCGCAAGGCTGGTCTTGCCCAGACCGGGCGGGCCCGACAGCAGGACGTGGTCCGGCGGGCGACCACGCGCCCGCGCCCCCTCGAGCATGATTGTGAGCTGCTCGCGCACCTTACGCTGGCCGACGAACTCGGCCAGGGTGCGCGGACGCAGCCCGGCCTCGAAGGCGCGCTCCTCGGGACTCGCCGCGGCGGACACCAGGCCGTCGTCACTCATGTCCCACCTCCGCGTACCCCCGCCCCTCGACGTACCCCCGCTCCGACCGACCGCCGCCCCGGCTGACCACCGCCCGACGCGGTCGCGCGCCGCATGGCGGCGTCATAACGGCCCTCACCTGCGTAGCACGGCAAGACTCGCGCGCAGCAGGGTCGCGGTGTCGGGCGGAGCGCCGCCGGTTCCCGAGTCGGCCCCGGCCCGGGAACCCGGGGCGCCTTCCTTTCCCGGGACGTCTCCCTTGCCCGGGGCGGCCTGCTCGCYACCGGCTGCGGCGCCCTCGCCGACGGGCGCGGCCAGGACCACGAGCGCCCGGGACACGGCGGCGTCGGCCTCACGACCCGAGTAGCCCAGGCCCACCAGCGCCTCCCGCACGGTCGCCGCGACCCCGACGGCATCGGCCGGCATCGGTTCCGGTCCCGACGTCAGGCGCGGGCCGGGYAGCGGCGCACCGTCACCCGGCGGACCGAGCCGGTCCCGCAGGTCCAGGACGATGCGCTGCGCGCCCTTGCGCCCGATACCGGGGACCTTCGTCAGCACCGCGAGATCCTCCTCGGCGACGGCGCGGCGCACCGTGTCGGGATCGTGCACCCCGAGCACGGCCTGGGCGAGCTTGGGCCCGACCCCGGCCGCGCTCTGCAGGATCTCGAAGACGTCGCGCGCATCGGCGTCGGCGAAGCCGTAGAGGGTCAGCTCGGTCTCGCGCACGATCAGGGTGGTGGCGAGGGAGGCGGACTCCCCCACCCGCAGCCGCGACAGCGTCGACGGCGAGCAGTGGACGAGCAGGCCCACCCCGCCGACCTCGATGACGGCGGACAGCGGGGTCAGCGCGGTGACCGTGCCGGCCAACGACGCGATCATCGGGTGGGTCCGCCCGGCGCGGCGGAACGGAACCGGGCCAGCGCCGGCCCACGCCACAGGTGGCAGAGCGCCAACGCGAGGGCGTCCGCCGCGTCGGCCGGGCGTGGCGCCTCGGTCAGCCCGAGCAATCTGGTGATCATAAAACTGACCTGCGCTTTGTCCGCCCGGCCGCTGCCGGTCACCGCGGCCTTCACCTCACTGGGCGTGTAGAGACCCACCGGCAGGCCTCGCCGGGCGGCCAGCACGATGGCGACCGCCCCGGCCTGCGCGGTGCCCATCACGGTACGCATGTTCGCCTGGCTGAAGACCTTCTCGACCGCGACCGCCTCCGGGCGGGTGCGATCGAGCCAGGCGTCGATGCCATCGGACACGGCGCACAACCGTTCGGCGACCTCGGCGGTGGCGGGGGTGCGCACCACCCCCACCTCGACCAGGTGGGCCCGGATGCCGAGGCCACCGTCGACGACCCCCAGGCCACACCGGGTCAGCCCCGGATCGACCCCCAGCACCCGCATCCACCCTCCCGACCGCACGTTCACAAGAACATTCGTTCGATTCTAGGGGCGGCGGCACAACCGGACATCCACGACACGCCCAACAGATCGCCCGAGAGGACGATCAGCTGCCGACGAGCTCCATCACGTCATCGGAGATGTCGGCATTGAACCAGACGTTCTGGACGTCATCGAGATCCTCGACCGCCTCGATGAGCTTGAGGACCTTGGCGGCGGGTTCGGCCTCCAGCGACACGCTCACACTCGGCAGCCAGGAGATGTCCGCGGAGGTGACCGCCAGGCCGGCATCGGTGGCGGCCACCCGCACGGCGTGCAGATCGGTCGCCTCGGAGACCACCTCGAAGGCCTCCCCGACGTCGTTGACCTCCTCCGCGCCGGCGTCGAGCACAGCGAGCAGTACGTCGTCCTCGGTGAGGCCGGCGGTCTTCTCGATAAGCACGACACCCTTGCGGTTGAACAGGTACGACACCGACCCCGGGTCGGCCACCGTGCCGCCGTTACGGGTGATCGCCACCCGGACATCCGACGCCGCCCGGTTACGGTTGTCGGTCAGGCACTCCACGAGGATCGCCACCCCGCCCGGGCCGTACGCCTCATAGGTGATGTCCTCGTAGTTCACCCCACCGGCGAGCTCGCCGGAACCCCGCTTGACGGCCCGTTCGATGTTGTCGTTCGGCACGGACTGCGACTTCGCCTTGGCGATGGCGTCGGCGAGCGTCGGGTTGCCCGCGGGGTCTCCGCCGCCCGTCTTGGCCGCCACCTCGACCGTCTTGATCAGTTTGGCGAACAGCTTGCCCCGGCGGGCATCGATGACCGCCTTCTTGTGCTTGGTGGTCGCCCACTTGGAGTGGCCGCTCATGACCTGCCTCTCTTGCGCCCGATCATCGACCGGACCCGGACGATCGGACGCTGTCGACGAATAGCCGGTGCACCCGGGCATCACCGGTCAGCTCCGGATGGAACGCGGTGGCCAGCAGCGGTCCTTGGCGGACCGTCACCGGCGCCTCGGCGACACGGGCCAGGACCTCGACCGCGTCTCCTGCCTTTTCTACCCATGGTGCCCGGATGAAGACCGCGTGCACAGGTGGCCCCGCCACCCCGACGACCTCGAGGTGTGCCTCGAACGAGTCCACCTGCCGGCCGAAGGCGTTACGCCGGACGACGATGTCCAGTCCGCCGATCAGTGGTTGATCCGGCCGACCGCCCACGACGTCCCGCGCAAGCAGGATCATGCCAGCACATGAACCGAACACGGGCAACCCCGCGGCCACCGCCGCCCGCAACGGCTCCAACAGCTCGAACACGCGCAGCAACCGGCCGATCGTGGTGGATTCACCTCCGGGCAGGACGAGCCCGTCGACCTCGGCGAGCTCCACCGCGTGGCGCACCGCCACCGGCCGCGCGCCGGCCTCGGTGAGCGCCCGGGCGTGCTCGCGCACATCCCCCTGCAACGCGAGGATGCCGATCCGCGGGCCACTCACCAGCCGCGGTCGGCGTAGCGGGCTTCCGGGGRAAGCTCGGTGACGTTGATGCCCACCATCGCCTCGCCAAGGCCCCGGGAGACCTTCACCAGAACGTCGGGGTCCTTGAACATGGTGGTCGCCTCGACGATGGCCCGAGCGCGGCGCGCCGGGTCCCCGGACTTGAAGATCCCGGACCCGACGAACACCCCGTCCGCGCCGAGCTGCATCATCAGCGCCGCGTCCGCCGGGGTGGCGATACCGCCGGCGGTGAACAGCACGACGGGCAGCCGACCGAGCCGGGCCACCTCGGCGACCAGCTCGACCGGGGCGCGCAGCTCCTTGGCCGCCGCGTAGAGCTCCTCGGCGGGCAGCCCCGACAGCCGGGCGATCTCCGCCCGGATGGTACGCATGTGCACCACGGCGTTGGACACCTCGCCGGTGCCCGCCTCACCCTTGGAACGGATCATCGCCGCGCCCTCGGYGATCCGGCGCAGCGCCTCCCCCAGGTTGGTGGCTCCGCAGACGAACGGCACCGTGAAGCGCCACTTGTCGATGTGGTGGTGCGGGTCGGCAGGCGTGAGAACCTCGGACTCGTCGACGTAGTCCACCCCGAGCGCCTGCAGCACCTGTGCCTCGACGAAATGCCCGATCCGGGCCTTGGCCATGACCGGGATGGAGACCGCCTCGATGATCTCCGAGATCATGTCGGGATCACTCATCCGCGCCACCCCACCCTGCGCCCGGATGTCGGCGGGAACCCGCTCCAGCGCCATCACCGCGACGGCGCCGGCGTCCTCGGCGATGCGGGCCTGCTCGGCGGTGACCACATCCATGATCACACCGCCCTTGAGCATCTCCGCCATGCCGCGCTTGACGCGGGCGGTACCGGCATGCCGGGCGGAGTCGGTCGCCGGGCCGGCGGCGGGGGCAGTCTGGCCCTCGGACATGATGTGCCGTCTCTTTTCACTGGGTCGGGTCGCCAGGGCCGCTGGGTACCGGCATGTCTGGCACCTGCATGTCGGCTACCCCACCGGATGGTTCCCGTACGGGTGGGTCGGTTTTCCATGGTACGGCGATCTCGCGACCGGCCGGGCCATCAGGAGGCCAGCCCCGGCAGGTCGTCGCGAGGGACGCCCTCGCCACGGATCGGCAGGGCGTCGTCGATCTCGAAGTAGCTGGCCGGCGGCCGGCGGCCGGCCAGGTGCGCCATCCGCACCACGCGTCGACCGGCGAGTGCCCGCAGGTCGCGGACCGCGTCGTTGTGGAACTGCCGGGCGAGCGCGACCCGGGCCGCGCAGGAGTCGACCGCATGCAGCTCGGCGGGGTGGTGCTGGCCGGCCGCGGCGACCTCGGCGGACCGTAACGCCCGGCTCAGGGCATTCTCGCTCTGCTCGACCGCGGCGTCCAACGCCCCCCCGGCGAGCAGGTCCGGATAGGCCGTTCGGGCCCGGGCCACGCTCTCGCCCAGCTCGGCCAGCTCACATCGCAGGGCCAGCTCGCGCGCGGCGTCGGCGCGGGCGACCAGGTGCGCCACCAGCCCACCGCGGGCGTCCGCGACCCGGGCCGCGAGTCGGTCGAGCCGAGTGGCCAGCCAGGTCAGATAGGTCGCGATCGCCACCACCAAGGCGACCACCACCACGACGACGGTCATCCCGCGCAGCGTAACCAACGGCCGAATGTGACGTGGCTCTGGTACCGGGGCAGGTCAGTTACCACTCCTCGCGTCGCCCCGGACCGGCAACCGCGTCGCCGTCGCGACCGACACCCGCATGTCCCCGGAGACCATCTGGTACACCCCGACGATCCGCTCGGCGATGGCCCGCCAGTCGTAGGCGGTGACGACGGCGCGACYGCGTTCCACCAGCCGCGCGGCGCCGGCGGGATCACGCAGCACCTGGGCCAGGGTCGCGGCCAGCCGCGCGGGATCGCCGACGTCGAACAGCCTGCCGGCGCGCCCGTCATCGAGGACCCGGCGGAAGGCGTCGATGTCGCTGGCCACCACCGGGGTCCCGGTCGCCATCGCCTCGAGCAGCACGATCCCGAAGCTCTCCTGACCGGTGTTCGGGGCGCAGTAGACCTGCCCGGAGGCGAAAACCCGGGGCTTGTCAGCGTCGGAGACCATGCCGACGAGGTCGACCCGCGAGCGCAGGGTGGGCTCCAGCCGGGCCCGCACCGCCGCCCCGTCACCGGGCCCCGCCACCAGCAGCCGGACACCGTCGATCTCGGCGGCGAGCGCAGGCAGGGCGGCGAGCAGCACGTCAAGGCCCTTGCGCGGCTCGTCGATACGCCCGAGGAACACGACGGTGGGCCGCCCGTCGTCGTAGTCGGGCAGGGGCCGGGCGCCGGCGAAGTTCTGCACCGCCACCCCGTTCGGGATCAGGATGGCGTCGGCGCCCAGATGCTCGACGAGGGTGCGCCGGGCCGCCTCGGAGACCGCGATCCGAGCCCGCAGCTTCTCGAACGACGGCTGCAGCGCGCCCTGGGCCGCGGTGAGGAACCGCGACCGGGGGTTGGCGGTGTGGAAGGTGGCGACGATCGGTCCATCGGCCAGCATGCAGGCCAGGAGGCTGACGCTGGGCGCGGTCGGTTCGTKGGCGTGCAGGACATCGAAGTCGTGCTCACGCAGCCAACGGCGGACCCGGGCGGCCGAGACCGGGCCCATCAGGAGCCGGGCGACGGAGCCGTTGTAGGGCAGCGGTAACGCCCGACCCGCGTCCACCGCGTAGGGCGGCAGGGTCCGTTCGTCGTCCACCGGGGTGATGACGGACACCTCGTGACCGGCGGCGATCAGGGTCTCGGCGAGGTCACGCACGTGCGCCYGGACCCCGCCCGGTACGTCCCAGGCATAGGGGCAGGCCAGACCGATCTTCACGGCGGCGTCATCCGTCGTCGCGCCAGATCCGCTGGAGCATGTGCCAGTCCGCGGGGTGCGCGGCAACGCCGGCGGCGAAGGCGTCCGCGAGTCCCTGCGTCATCGTCGGGATGTCGCTCGGCTCGACGGCGGGATGGATCCGCCCGCTCCACCCGTCATGGTCGAACCAGAGCGTGGCGGGCAGCAGCGCCGCTCCGGTGCGCAACGCGAGCGCCGCGGGCCCGCCGGGCATGGTGGCCGTGGCGCCGAAGAACCTCACCGGGATCCCGCCACGGGAGAGATCCCGGTCCGCGAGCAGGCAGAGCATCCCCCCGGCCAGCAGGCGCTCGGTGAGCAGGTCGAACGGAGGAGCCTGCCCGCCGGTCAGCGGGACGACCTCCATGCCGAGTTCCGAGCGGAAGGCCAAGAACCGCTCGAAGAGCGCCTCCGGCCGCAGGCGTTCGGCGACGGTCGTGAACGGCACGCCATTCGCCACCAGCCAGGCGCCCGCCTGCTCCCAGTTGCCCATGTGCGGCAGCGCCACGATGGTCCCTTTCCCGCGGGCGTGCGCATCCCACAACCGATACTGGTCCAGCAGCCGCAGCCGGCCGACGACACGGTCCAGACCGATCTCTCGGAAGCGGAACACCTCCAGCCAGTACCGCGCGTAGGAGCGCATCGCCGCCCGGGTCAACCGGTCCAGATCGGTTCCCGGCGGCGCCACCCGGGCGAGATTCGACCGCAGCCGGCGCACCCCCCGCCCGTCGCGGCGGTAGRCCAGGTCGGCGCCGAACCGGAACGCCGCGGCGGCCACGGGCTGCGGGAGCAGCCGGACGCCGCGCCAGCCCAGCGCGTAGGCGAGGTCGGTGAACCGCCCGGCTGCCGCCGCCCGCCCAGCCGCCGTCGCCCGCACGCCCGTCGTCAACGCTCGRCTCTTCGTCGGGTCGTCTCGATGACCGCTCAGCGGCCGTTGCGGCCGGGGCCGAAGGTGGTCGCGCTCCGGGACGCAGCCGTGGTCCGGGACGCGGTGGTCGGGGCCGCCCTTGACGTCAACGGGGAGGGAGGGTCCCCCGCACGGTACCACTGCCGGTAGACGTGGACGACCCGCTGGACGACCGTCAGCGTGGTGGCACCGACGAGGAACCACAGCGCCGCGGGCAGGAGGTAGGGCACCCCGAGGCCGTACAGCCCGGCGGCGACCAGCAGGATCAGCAACCGCTCGCCCCGTTCGGCGAACCCCACGTCACAGGTGAAGCCGAGTCCCTCGGCGCGGGCCTTGACGTACGAGGTGATCGACCCGGCGACCAGGCAGATCAGGGCCGCACCCGCCAACGGCAGGGAATCGCCGTCGCCGGCGTACCAGAGGACGAGCGATCCGAAGATCGCGCCGTCGCCGACCCGGTCGGACGTGGAGTCGAGAAAGGCCCCCCACTTGGAGGAGATGCCGCGGGCGCGGGCGATGACCCCGTCGATCAGGTCCGAGAAGACGAACAGCGTGACTACCACGGTGCCGAGGAAGAACACCCCGCGGGTGAAGAACCCCAGAGCCCCGCCCGCGACCCCGACCATGCCGATGATCGTCACGACATCCGGCGACACCGACGACCGGGCGGCCCACTGGCTCACCGGGTCGAGCAACTTCTGGATCTGCGGTCGTGCCTTGCTAGCGAGCAYGTCCGTCCCGTCGTCCCGCGTGGTCGTCCCGCGTGCGCCCGACTTCGGGCGGTCTTCACAGTACAGCCGCCACGATCCGCGCATTCCCGACCACGGCCGCCCTCGGGCTTGTGTCCCAGGTAACAGGGGAGGACTCTGCCGTTACCGAACAGGCCGTTACCTCCCAGTCAAGGAGGCGAGGATGTCATCAGCCTCGTGCGATGTGCGCAACGTCGTCCTGGTAGGCCACACCGGCGCGGGCAAGACGGCTCTGGTGGACCGTCTACTCGCCACCGCCGGGCCGCCGGACCGCCAGAACGGCGACCGTCAGACCGCCCAGACCAGCTACGTCGGCCATGCCGATCCCGAGCGTCGCCCGGCACGGTCGGTCAGCCTCACCCTGTGTTCGGTCAGTCATCGCGGGCTCACGATCAATCTTCTGGACACCCCGGGCTATCCCGACTTCGTGGGCGAGCTGCGGGCGGGCCTGCGGGCCGCCGACGCCGCTCTGTTCGTCGTCAGCGCGATCGACGGGGTGGATGGCGCGACCGGCATGGTGTGGGCGGAGTGCGCCGGGGTCGGCATGCCCCGCGCGATCGTGCTCACCCATCTCGACCATCCCCGGGCCGATTTCGCGGCGGCCGTCGAGGGCTGCCAACGGGCCTTCGGGGCCGRTGTGCTGCCGGCCTACCTGCCCGAGCGGGAGGCCGGCGCCTCGATGCGGCTGGTGGATCTGCTGTCCGGGCGGGTGCGGGAGTACCCGGACGGCGGCTGCCGGGAACTCGCCACCCCGGCCGACCTCACCGGCCGGTACGCCTCCGCCCGCGCCGCCCTGGTCGAGGGGATCATCGCTGAGAGCGAGGACGAGGCCCTCCTCGACCGGTACCTGTCCGGTGATGAGCCCGACACCAAGCTCCTGCTCGGCGATCTGGAGACCGCGGTCGCCCGCGGGACGTTCTTCCCGGTGTTGCCGGCCGGTCTGCTTCCGGGTTCGACCTCGGGTCCGGGCGCCGGTGCAGGGAGCGATCGGGGCGTCGATCGGGCCGGCGGTTTCGGCTCCGTCGAGCTGCTGGACCTGTTCGTGCAGGGGTTCCCCTCGCCGCGGGAGCATCTCCTGCCGCCGGTGAGCCGCCCTGACGGCTCCCCCTGCGAGCAGAGCCACGGTGATCCGGCCGGGCCGCTCGTGGCCGAGGTCGTGAAGACGACCACGGACCCTTACGTGGGCCGGATGTCGGTGATTCGGGTGTTCTCCGGCACGCTGCATCCCGACGATGCGGTGCACGTCAGCGGGCACGGCAGAGCCACGGCCAGGCACGCCGACCACGACGACGACGAGCAGGTCGGGGCRCTCTCCCGGCCGTACGGCTCGGTTCTGCACACGGTGGGCGAGTGCCCGGCCGGCGGCATCTGCGTGGTGACGAAGCTCAGCACCGCCGAGACCGGCGACACCCTCTCCGATCGCGACGACCCGCGCTACCTGCCCGCATGGTCGATGCCCGAACCGCAGCTCCCCGTCGYGATCAGTGCCCGAAGCCGCGCGGACGAGGACAGGCTGTCGACCGCACTCGGCCGGCTGGCCGTGGAGGACCCGACGCTACGGATCGAGCAGAACCCCGAGACCGCCCAACTCGTCCTGTGGTGCATGGGCGAGGCCCACAGCGACGCGGTCCTGGAACGGCTCGCCCAGCGCTACGGCGCCGCGGTGGACCGGATCGCGCCCCGGATCCCGCTGCGGGAGACACTGCGTGCCCCGGCACGCGGACTCGGCCGTCAGGTCAAGCAGTCCGGTGGGCACGGTCAGTTCGCGGTATGCCAGATCGAGGTCGAACCGCTCCCGGCGGGCGGGGGCTTCGAGTTCGTCGATGAGGTGGTCGGCGGCGCGGTTCCCCGGGCCTTCATCCCGTCGGTGGAGAAGGGCGTCCGGGCGCAGATGGCGCAGGGCGTCCRCACCGGCCATCCCATGGTTGATCTACGGGTCCGCCTCGTTGACGGCAAGGCRCACAGCGTCGACTCCTCGGACATGGCCTTTCAGATCGCCGGCGCACTGGCGCTCAAGGACGCGGCCCGGGCCGCCGGCGTCGTCGTGCTCGAGCCGATCCTGGCCGTTGACGTCCTGGTACCCGACGAGTACGTCGGGGCCGTGATGGRCGACCTGTCCACTCGCCGAGGACGGGTCGTCGGGATGGAACCCATCCCTGGCAGGCCCAGGGCCACCCCCCGGGCGGTCATTCACGCAGAGGTCCCTGCGAGCGAAATGATCAGATATGCGATTGAACTACGATCCTTGAGCCACGGCACGGGTAGCTTCACGCGGAACCATCGCGGCTACGAGCCGATGCCACCACAGCTTGGGGATGCCCTGTCGGCGTGAAGCGAAAAAATCGGCATAAAGCAGGAATCGGACATAAAGCGGGAAAGGCGGACGACTGGCAACCTTCGGCCCAACTCAGGAAGGATCGCCGACGGGAGACATCCGTGACCGCACACCCGCCGCACCGGGCAGGACGCCGGGCGGGACCCGGTGCGGCGGGCAGCCCCGACGGGGGCGCCCCGACCCGGCTGCGGCCTCCACCGGGCCCGGCGCTATCCGCCCTGCTCGTCGGACGCGGTCTGCGCCCAGGCCTGGGCGAGCATCTGCCTGGTCTGCCCGAGCAGGGCGGGCAGCACCCTGGTCGCGCCCACCACGGGCATGAAGTTCGTGTCACCGCCCCACCGCGGCACCACGTGCTGATGCACGTGCGAGGCGATCCCGGCGCCGGCGACATCCCCCAGGTTCATGCCGGTGTTGAACCCGTGGGCCCCGCTGGCGGCCCGCAGCGCACGGAGCGCGTGCTGAACGAAGAATGCCATCTCGACGATCTCTTCGGGGTCCATGTCGGCGTAGTCCGCGACGTGGCGATAGGGCACGACGAGAAGGTGTCCGGCATTGTAGGGGTACAGGTTGAGGACCGCGTAGACGCTTTTACCCCGGGCAACCACGAGGCCGTCCTCGTCGGACATCCCGACAATGGAGCAGAATGGGCATTCATCGTCACGGGAGCGGCCCTCACCCCTGATATAAGCCATGCGATGCGGGGTGTAGAGCCGCTGGAAAGCATCCGGACCGCCGACCCCCGCCTGCTCCTCCAGGGGAACCCCCTCGGGTGAGAGCTCGGCCGTCACGGGGCGACCGCCACGACGCCGCCCCGGCCGAGCCGAGTGAACACGCAGGCAGCGCCCATCGAGCGGGCCATGGACACCGGAACCTGCTCGGCCGTCAGCAAGGGCACCGCCTCCCCGGGACGAGCTCCCCGGGGGGGAGCAATATCATCTCGTCAATTTATCAGGATCTGAGCGACGAGAGACGCCCCCGGTAGGCGAGGAGGCTCGCGTGCGGGTGCGGTCCGGCGCATGAAGAGGGAGACTGACGGCGTGGGGGGGTCGCCGCCAGTCCCCCTCAAGTGACGTAATCGGTTTCGAACCACGGCGCCCTGGATCTGACGCGCGGATGATGCGCACGAGAGGTCCGCGACCGAGAGGAGCCCTCCCGGCGCAACCCCGCGAGAAGCCATCACGACAACCTTGCGACAGCCCGAGYCCGTTACGCCCTGCCCGACCAGCTTAGCGGACGTTAAGCCGATCTGTACAGCGTCAGCGGCACCTTCATGGGGGAAAACGCCAATCGGACCCGGCGTGGACCCCGCTCGCAAACCAGTGACCTGCGGAAAGGGGCGGGACGCACAACGATGCCGATCAACCATGGACCAACCGGTATATCAACGACCACCGGAATCGTTCCACGGCGACGCACGGCGGCGACCATCTCCAGCACGCGGAACTCCACGGGCACCACGAATCAACAGCATGCGCCCGAAAGGTGGACAGGCCCGCTCCCAAGGGCCGCGACGCATCGCGGTGGCGGCTCGCGCGATGCACCCAGGGGCACGGCGACGCGGGCTTGGACGTCACTTTCCGTGAAGAACGAGGCTCGGAGCCGACCCCGGGTCGAGGTATCGACGCGCTCGTCGCCCACACTGTCTCCCGGGCTGGAGCATCGGCCGGGACCCCCTCCGGGATCCGCCTCCATCGGCGATGTCCCCACCAAAGTGGGGGTAGATGTCGATTCGTCGCCARCCCACGACGTCGCAGCCCAGACACCCAGAAACCGGCCAATCGGGGATATTTCGCACCACTCCCCGAGGCAGGCGCCCCACCGGGGGCGGACAGCTCCGACCACCCTTCGAGCCACAGCACGCCGCGAGGGCCGGGGGCACACCCGGGCAGACCTCGGACGGGACCGAGACGGCCTGCCACCGGGGGAAACGTGCCGAGTCCCGCCGGCGGGAGAGGACACCGCCGAGCTGCACCACCCGTTTGGAGTAGCCCCTCCCAGGCACCGACAAACCCACCCGGACCAGGAAAAACGCCGCATCGCGGGGGGCGCGAAGATCATCCATCGGACAGATATCTCATGGGAGCACAACAAGCTCCCGGCCCGGGAGCGGAGCATGGCAAGCCCAATCGCGTGGGCGTACGTGGTTTCGAACCACGGACCTCTGCCGTGTGAAGGCAGCGCTCTACCACTGAGCTATACGCCCTTGCCGGTGGGACCACCCTACACGCCGGGGATACGGGCCGACGAAGGGGGGCGGCAGCGGGGGGTCGACGGACGGATGGGGCGATGTCCACCGTCCTGTCCGGTGGCCGGACTGGGTCAGGTTCGCCGCGACTGGCCGTGGTTGGGAAGGGTCCCGATGGGGAAGGCTCACGGGGGAACGGCCTTGGCGGGATGACCTGGCGCTCGGGGACGTTCGGACGCTACGGACAGTAATCATCTATAGGATATAAGTAGAAGATCCGTCCGATAGTCGACCGAACCATGATCACTCGWAGCAGGTTCACCCTTCCGGGCCAGGCAACTCGCCCGAACTACCGTAACGGATGTTGTCTTGGCATAATCTTGTTTCCAACGGGACTCGGAGAGGGAACTATCCCGTTACACGGGTGCTCGCCCGCACCATCGCACCATGAGAGGCCGCCCGATGACTATTCGTCACGATTCAATCACCGCAGAACTCGCCCTCCGCCTTGTCGTTCCCGGCGGGGCGCCCGTGCCGGTCGCCGCCACCGTCCGGTACGAGCCGGCCGATCCGTACGCGATCAGCATCGGCTTCYGCACCGGTGCGGACGAGGTCGTGGAGTGGACATTCGCGCRCCAGCTCCTCAGCGACGGTGTGCGCCGACCTGCCGGGGATGGCGACGTGCAGGTGTGGCCTGCCGCCCAGTCCGGGGGACGGATCGTCTGCCTGTCCCTGTCCAGCCCGTCCGGGCATGCACTGTTCGAGATGCCGCGGTCCGAGGTGCTGGCCTTCCTACGGCGGACGTATTCAGCCGTCCCCCTCGGCGGGGAGAGCGACATCATCGATCTTGACGCCGAACTCGCCCTCCTCATCTGGGGCGGCCCCGAGCGGTGATCTCACCGGGGTCGGGACCGCTGTCCRATCCCGGCAAGCCGGTGCGGGCATTTTGCGACCAGGGGAGGCCCTTCCCCACCTGCATCCGAGGTAGCTTCCACCCGGTCACACACAGACCAGTCACACACAGAGCACCCGCCCGCCTGGCCGGCCTAGCGCCGCCAGGCGGGTCCTTTTGTCCTCGGCCCACCGCCGGTGCCCGGCTTATCGTCCGATCGGCTCGCCAGCCCCACCAGCCGGTCGGCCTTCAGCTCGGTCTCACGCCACTCCGAGTCCGGATCACTCCCCCACGTGATACCAGCGCCGGTACCGAACCAGATCCGGTCGTCCTCGATCCAGAACGTACGAATACCAACAGACAGCCAACCCACGTTCCGGTCGGCATCCACCCAGCCGATCCCCCCGCAGTAGTAGCCCCGAGAGGCCGGTTCCAGTTCTCGGATGATCCGCAGCGCACTCGACTTCGGCGCACCGGAGACGGAACCGGGCGGGCAGGTCGCCGCCAGGAGGTCCCGCCAGCCCACCCCCGGCCGCAGCCGGGCCCGGACGGTCGAGACGAGGTGCACGAGACCGGGGTGTTTCTCCACAGCACAGAGTGAAGGCACCGTCACGCTTCCCGGGTGGGCAACCCGCCCGAGATCGTTGCGAACAAGATCGACAATCATGATGTTCTCGGCGACGTCCTTCTCCCGCAGATCCGCCGCCGTCCGACCGGTTCCCTTGATGGGCCTGGAGCTCACGACGTCGCCCTGGCGGGAGAGGAACAGCTCCGGGGAGGCGCCGACGATGCGCACCCCGGCCTCCGGCACGTCCAGGACGACCGCGTACGGCGCGGGATTGCCGGCGGCGACGACGGCCGCCAGGGCACCGAGATCGACACCGGCGGCACCGACACCGGGACCCCCCGCGCCTTCCGCCGCGGGCGCCGACAGGGGCGCCGACAGCAATCGGCAGAGATTGACCTGGTAGACCTCCCCCGCCGCGATGCGCTCACGGATCGCCGCAACCCCGTCAAGGTAGGCTGCCCGGTTCATGGTCGTCGCCCATGCGGCTCGCGACGGTCCGAGCCAGGGGCCACGCCGCAGCGCCGCGACACCACCGGGAGGCGCCGGCCGCACGTCGGCGAACCGGATGCAACGGACGGCCCCCTTGAAGTCGACGACGACCGCCCAGAAGCCATCTCGATCCAGCACCGCGGCGTCATCGCTGATCTCCACGACCTCGGTCGCGAACCGGCCGCCRGCGAGCAGGAACGAGGAGGCATCCCACGGGGGTGACGGTGCCACACGCCCGAGAGGGCTCGTCTCCCGAGCCGCCACGTTCGTCTCGCTCATTCCGATCACGCTACCGCCGCCCGAGGTGACCCGCCGCCCAGGGCATGGACCAGCCCCTCGACGGCCGCCAGCCGCATGGACGTGCCGTGGGCGAAAGCCGGTGTTCATCCGGAGAACCTTGACCCAACGCAACATCTCAGCGATGCCCGCCGGACGGTTCGACGTCTGGCCCGATCGTCCGCTAGAGTGCTACCTGCACCGCCGAGAAGCGCGGAGCAGCGCGGACGTGGCTCAGTTGGTAGAGCATCACCTTGCCAAGGTGAGGGTCGCGGGTTCGAATCCCGTCGTCCGCTCGGGAGCAGAGAGGCTTGAGGTCCGTCCCCAGCGGCCTCCCACGGCGGAGTGGCCGAGTGGTTTAGGCAAGGGCCTGCAAAGCCCTGTACGCGGGTTCGATTCCCGCCTCCGCCTCTGATCCTTTCGAGGGCGATTAGCTCAGTGGGAGAGCGCTACCTTGACACGGTAGAGGTCACTGGTTCAATCCCAGTATCGCCCACCGCGAGAAACGTTTTGGCTGTCCTATGAGGGCCACCCGTCACGGGTGGCCCTCTGCGTGTGCGACGGCCGGTGGGCGGTGGGCCGCCCGGAAATCCGGCGATAGGCCCGGCCGCCCGCCGCGCCCATCGCCGGACGAAGCCGGGTCAGCCCGGGCCGGGCGAGGACGCCTCGTCCCCCAGCAGGAACGACGTGATCCCGYCCACAAGGCCCGCCGCCGCCCGGGCCCGCCAGGCCGGGTCGGCGAGCTCGGCCGCATCGGTGCGGTTGCGCATGTTGCCGCACTCCAGGAAGACCTTCGGCACCCGCGAGAGGTTGAGCCCACCGAGATCGGAGCGGATCGTCATACCATCCTCGCCCAGGTAGTCCGCCAGTGGCTGCCCGGTGGCCCGGCCGAAGGCGGATCGCACCATCGCCGCAAGACGTGCCGACGGGGCGAGGATCGGTGCGTTGGCCCGGTCCGGGCTGAGCGCGGGCGCGATGACATGAAAGCCGCGCCCGTCCGCCGGTCCCCCGTCGGCATGTATCGACACCACCGCGTCGGCCGAGGTCCGGTTGCCGATGCGGGCCCGCTCGTCGATGCACGGGCCCACCCCGGAGTCGTTGTCGCGCGTCAGGATCACGCTCGCGCCCCGGGAGCGCAGAATGGCCGCCGCCCGCCCAGCGACGTCGAAGGTGAAGGCGTGCTCCGGGTAACCACTGTCGGTCTCGGCGCCGACGGTGTCGCATTCCTTGTCGAAACCGCCGGCCGGAACCCGCCGGTTGATCGACCCCGCGGCGGCGCCGTTTCCTCCGTTGTGCCCGGGATCGAGAACGACCTTCCGGCCGGACAGGGCGGTTGGTGAGGTCCCGTCCACGCCGGGCCGGGGGCCGGGTGCGCCCGCCCCGGCGGACCCGCCCACCACGAGATGCAGAGCCACCCCGGCGACCAGGGCCACGGCGACCAGGGCCACGGCGGCCGCACCGACAATCCGAAGCAGGATCGATGGTCTGATCCGTGCCGGCATTCGGTGTCTCCCGCCTACGGAGGGGGCCCGTCCCCACCGGAAGTGACCGTACGCGGTCGGCTGCGCGGCGCCCGTACGGGGGCCGCCCGGGCCCGGCCGTCAGCCGGTGACGAAGTCGATCAGTCGTTCCACCGCGCCGAGCAGGCCCACCTCAAGGTCGGTGTAGCTGTCCACCGAGGCCAGGATCCAGCGCCACATCTGCGCCGGGTCCTCCACACCGAGGGCCTGACAGACCCCTTCCTTCCAGGGCTGGCCGCGGGGAATCTCGGGCCAGCGGGGAATGCCGACCGACGCCGGCTTCACCGCCTGCCAGATGTCGATGTAGGGATGACCGGTCACCAGGACGTGGCCACCGGCGACGGAGGCGRCGATCCGGCTCTCCTTCGACCCCGGGACGAGATGGTCCACCAACACGCCGAGCCGGCGGCCGGGCCCCGGGCGGAACCCCGCGACCACCGACGGCAGGTCGTCGACCCCGTCCAAGCTCTCCACCACCACCCCCTCGATGCGCAGGTCGTCACCCCAGACCCGCTCGACCAAGGCGGCGTCGTGCAGACCCTCCACGTAGATACGGCTCGCCCGCGCGACCCTGGCCCGGTGGCGGGGCACCGCCACGGACCCGGACGCGGTGCGCGCCGCGGGGGCCGGGGTCCCGCGGCGGGGACGCACGAGGGTCACCCGCGCGCCCTCGATCAGGAAGGCGCCGGGTTCCAGGGGGAAGACCCTCCGGATGCCGTGGCGGTCCTCCAGCGTCACCCCACCGTTCTCGCTGCCTACCACAGCCCCGCAGAAACCGGTGGCCACGTCCTCGACCACGAGGTCACGCTCGAGCTCGACCTCCGGCGGGCGCACCGGGCGCGGGCGGGCGGCGGGAGCCAGGACGTCCGGCCCGTAGTCTCGACTACGCATCCTGCGAACCTAAGCCGACACACCATCATGATCAGGGATATCGACGCGGGCGTGTCGAAAATGTGAMAGTGTGGTCGTACCGAACGGACGGGTACGCCGGGACAGGCGGGCGTATCGGAACAAACGGGTGCATCGAGATGAACGGGTACATCGGGACAGATTGGTACACCGGGAGAGGTGGGTACACCGCGACGCGAGGGCGGAGCGCGGCGGAGGGGACACGACGATGAGTCAGCGTTACGGGCCGGGGACCGCCCTGCTGATCGTGGACGTGCAGAACGACTTCACCGATCCGGCCGGCAGCCTCTACGTGGCCGGCGGTGAGCAGATCATCGCCGGGATCAATGCGGAGATCGCCGCGGCGGTGGCCGCCGGCTCCCCGGTCTTCTACAGCCAGGACTGGCACCCGCACGAGACCCCGCACTTCGTCACCGGCGGCGGGATCTGGCCGCCGCACTGCGTCGGGGACACCCCCGGCGCCCAGTTCCATCCCGACCTGATCGTCAAGGGTGAGGTGATCCGCAAGGGGGTCGACGGCAGCGACGGCTACTCGGCCTTCTCGGTGCGTGACCCGGCATCGGGGCGGCGGGCCGCCACGGTGCTCGGTGAACGGCTGGCACAGCTGGGCGTGTCGAGGGTGGTGGTCGTCGGGCTGGCCGGCGACTACTGCGTCCAGGAGAGCGCGCTGGACGYCCGGCTGCGGGGCCTGAAGGTGCTGCTGCCACTCGACCTCACCAGGTTCGTCAACCTGCGCCCGGGCGACGACGAGCGAGCCGTGGCACGCCTGCGGGACGCCGGCGTTCTGGTCGGGTGAGAAGCCGGACCAGACGAGCCCGAACCGCCGGTAGCGGTCGAGCCCGAACTGATCGTGGAGCTGTCCTCGGCGGTGGAGACTGACCAAGAGCCGATCGGACCATGCGGTCGGTCAGGCCGCGCAGTCCCGGCAGATCATCCGTCGCTCGTCCACGAGCTGGCTGCGGTGATGCACCAGGTAGCACTGCGTGCAGGTGAACTCGTCGGCCTGGCGCGGCAGCACGCGGACGTTCAGCTCCTCGCCCGACAGGTCGGCGCCGGGCAGGCCGAGCTCGGTTTCGAACGGATCAACGTCGTCACCGAGATCAGCCGCCGCGTCCGCCCGCCGAGCCTTGAGGGCCTCGAGGCTCTGCTCCGAGGCGTCCTCGATGTCAGCTGTACGAGGGGTGTCGTAATCGGTGGCCACTGAAGTAACTCCCAGAGAAGTTGTGCGTAGTCGTGCGCAACCCACAACGCACGACCGCCGGGGTATGTGCCCGTCAGACCCGCGCTACCCCGATGTGGGCTTCACCACACCCTCGGCCCTCAGACGCCCCGGAGAATCCCCTGGCCTTGACCGACGACGTTGCCGCACTGATCTTCCGCAGCCCAGGAGCCTCGTCCACCCCGCCAGCCCGCCCGGCCGACGTCCGGCAGCTCTCCCGCGGCAGCCGGACGGCACGGCCGGCGCCCCGGTCACCTGGCTGCCCCCACCCGGCTACCCGGTCCGGCGCAGCCAGGTGACCGGGGCGCCGTGGGCGCCCCGGCGCAGCGGTTCGAGCACGTCGTCCCAGGCGGTTCCGAGCAGCCGGTGCAGGCCCCGGGAGAGCGTCTCCCGGGCTTCCCCCCGTTCCAGCAGAGCCCGCAGCGCCGCCTCCCCCACGACGACGTCCCCGTTCGCGGCGATCGCGGCGCGGTGCAGCCCTAGCTCGGGGGTGTATGAGTACCGCTCGGCGTCACACCCTGGTGAGGGTCCCTCGACGGTCTCGAACGTGACATGCCCGAGCCGGCGCAGCGCGCCAGCCACCCGCCCCGCGGTAGCAGGCGACGCCCGCCACTCCAGCCCGGCGAAGAGAAATCCGGGCATGCCGGGCTGCGCCGTCCAGGTCAACGACACTGGCGACGACAGAACGCCGGACACGGTGAACTCCAGGTGCGGGCACAGCGCCGGCGGACAGGCGAGAACCGCCAGCTTGCCCGGCACGGCGAAGGACGACGAGCCGGATGACAGCTCACGAGCTGTCGGGGACATTGCGACCACGCGGGACCTCCGTCGACGAGGAACGCCTTCCCCTGCGCCCGTCGACCCGCCCCCGTTCGGCTGAGTGAATCGTCCCATGGTCCGGCTCAGCGGACTAGCCCTACCTCCTCCTGAAGTATCACTAAATGGCCGGAAGTCTTGTCCGCACCAACCATTGGTGACGGGCTCGGGATGGGCCGATCGGGCAGGTCATCCGAGGAGGCGGGTCACCCGAAAAGATCAGGCGACGACGGCCGACGAGCCGCCGGACCGCCGAGCCGCCGGACCGCCGGGCCGGGAGACCCGGGAGTTACGAACCGGTTGACGGAGGTCCCGCGGACGGGCCCTCGGAGGGCGCGGGACGGGTCCCGACGGTCTTGTCCGCCTGGTCCGCACCGCCGAACAGGCCACCGAGGCCGCCGAGGGCGGTGGTCAGCTCGCTGGGCACGATCCACAACTTGCTCGCCTGCCCCTGGGCGATCCGCGGCAGCGTCTGCAGGTACTGGTAGGCCAGCAGTTTCTGGTCCGCGTCACCCTCGTGGATCGCCCGGAAGACGGTGTCGATCGCCTGGGCCTCGCCCTGAGCGGTGAGGATCTGCGCCTCCCGCTCCCCCTCGGCCCGCAGGATCGCGGCCTGCTTCTCCCCCTCGGCCCGCAGGATCTCGCTTTGCTTGACGCCTTCCGCGGTCAGGATCGCGGCCCGGCGGTCCCGCTCGGCCCGCATCTGCTTCTCCATCGAGTCCTGGATGGACTTCGGCGGATCGATGGCCTTGAGCTCCACCCGGTTGACCCGGATTCCCCACCTTCCGGTGGCCTCGTCGAGCACGCCGCGCAGCTGCCCGTTGATCTGGTCCCGCGAGGTGAGGGTCGCCTCCAGGTTCATCCCACCGATCACGTTGCGCAGAGTGGTGACGGTCAGCTGCTCGATCGCCCGGATCACGTTCGCGATCTCGTAGGTCGCCGCCCGCGGGTCGGTGACCTGGAAGTAGATCACCGTGTCGATCCCGACCACCAGGTTGTCCTCGGTGATCACCGGCTGCGGCGGGAAGCTGACCACCTGCTCCCGAAGGTCGATGCGGTCACGGACCCGGTCGACAACCGGGACCAGGATCGCGAGGCCCGGCGTCAGCGTGCGGTGATACCGGCCCAGCCGTTCGATGACCATCGCGCGCGCCTGCGGCACGATGCGCACCGCCCGGACCAGAAAAATCAGTAGGACCACCGCGATCACCGCGGCGGCGATCACTCCTGCCATGGCGTACCCCTCACTGTCAGCCCCCTCGATGTCGGCCGTCCCGATGCCGGCCGGTTGAAGGCCGGCCGGCCCGATGTCGGCGCTGTCACATCCACTGGCATCGCCGGGGGCGCCGGGGCCCCGGTCGTCAGAGCTCGAAACTGTGGACGATGGCGGTGGCACCATCGATGCGCAGCACCCGCGCCTCGCTGCCGGCCTCGAGCACGGTGGTGGTGGGGTAGGACCGAGCCGACCAGATCTCTCCTTTGATCTTCACGCGACCCCCGCCGCCGTCGACCCGCTCCACCACCATCGCRCGCTCTCCGACGAGCGCGTCGGCACCCGTGAGCAGGGGCGGCGTACGTTGCAGCTGACGCTTCGCCACCGGACGCAGTCCCAGCCCAAATCCACCYGCCGCGACCACGAAGGCGACGATCTGCCAGACCAGATCGACGCCGAGCAGCGCGACACCGGCCCCGATGAGCGCGGCCAGCGCGAACATCGCCAGCGTCAGGTCCAGCGTCAGTAGTTCGCCGACGACCAGGGCGCCGGCGATGACGATCCAGATCGTCCCGTCGGACATGACTCCATGATAGACTGCGGCGTTCAGCAGGCGATCAAAGAATCTTCAAGGATCGCAGGCCCCGCGAACCCGGGATGAAGCGACCCCGGCCCGCGAATACCGTTCGGCCCGTAGGCTTCGGTCGTATGTCACAGGTATGGCCCGGCAGCCCCTATCCCCTGGGCGCCACATACGACGGATCGGGCACAAATTTCGCGATCTTCTCCGAGGTCGCCGACCGGGTCCAGCTGTGCCTGTTCGACGACGCGGGCAACGAGGAGCGGATCGACCTGCGGGAACGGGACGCCTTCGTCTGGCACGCCTACCTTCCCACCGTGGGACCGGGCCAGCGCTACGGCTATCGGGTCCACGGGTCCTACGACCCCGCCCGAGGGCTGCGCYGCAACTCCACCAAGCTCCTCCTCGACCCGTACGCGAAGGCGGTCGACGGGGAGGTCGCCTGGGACCAGGCGGTGTTCCCCTACACCTTCGGCGACCCCGACAGCGTCAACGACGCCGACTCCGGCCCCCACATGATGAAGTCGGTGGTAATCAGCCCGTTCTTCGACTGGAACGGGGACCGCCCGCCACGCCGGCCCTACAACGAGTCGGTGATCTACGAGGCGCATGTCCGGGGGCTGACCAAGAACCATCCCGGCCTGCCGGAGGAGTACCGCGGGACCTACGCGGGAGTCGCCCACCCGGTGATGATCGACCACTATCGCAAGCTCGGCGTGACCGCGATCGAGCTGCTGCCGGTGCACCAGTTCGTCCATGACGAGCATCTGGTCAGCCGCGGGCTGCGCAACTACTGGGGCTACAACTCCATCGCGTTCCTGGCGCCGCACAGCGGCTACTCCGCCTCCGGCGGCCACGGCCGCCAGGTGCAGGAGTTCAAGGGAATGGTCAAGAACCTGCACGAGGCCGGAATCGAGGTGATCCTCGACGTCGTCTACAACCACACCGCCGAGGGCAACCACATGGGTCCGATGCTGTGCTTCCGCGGCATCGACAACAGCGCCTACTACCGGCTCGTGGACAACCGTCCCCAGTACTACATGGACTACACGGGCACCGGCAACAGCCTGCGGGTACGACACCCGCACGTGCTACAACTGATCATGGACTCGCTGCGTTACTGGGTCACCGACATGCACGTGGACGGGTTCCGGTTCGATCTCGCGGCGACCCTGGCCCGGGAGTTCTACGACGTCGACCGGCTGTCATCGTTCTTCGACCTCGTCCAGCAGGATCCGGTGGTCTCCCRGGTCAAGCTGATCGCGGAACCGTGGGACCTCRGCGAGGGCGGTTACCAGGTGGGGAACTTCCCCCCGCTGTGGACCGAGTGGAACGGTAAATACCGCGACACCGTCCGCGGCTTCTGGCGCGGGCAGGACCACGGGATCGCCGAGTTCGCCTCCCGGCTGACCGGATCGAGCGACCTGTACGAGAACAGCGGGCGCCGGCCGTGGGCATCGATCAACTTCATCACCGCGCACGACGGGTTCACCCTGCACGACCTGGTCTCCTACAACGAAAAACACAACGAAGCCAACGGCGAGGACAATCGGGATGGCTCCGACGACAACCGGTCGTGGAACTGCGGAGTCGAAGGGCCCACCGACGACCCGACCGTCCTGTCCCTGCGCGCCGCGCAGACCCGTAACCTGCTGACGACGCTGTTGCTGTCCCAGGGGGTGCCGATGCTGGTCGCCGGAGACGAGATGGGACGCACCCAGCAGGGCAACAACAACGCGTACTGCCAGGACAACCCGATCTCCTGGCTGGACTGGTCCGACGCCGAGCGCAACGCCGACCTGATCGAGTTCACCGGCATGCTGTCAAGGCTGCGCCATGATCATCCGATCTTCCGCCGCCGCCGGTTCTTCCAGGGCAAGTCGCTGCGCGGGCAGGGCGGCACGACGCACGGCGCGGCCGAGGCGGTCACCGGCGGGCAGGCGGGCGGCCAGGACGCGGACGGCAGTGGCGGGCGCTCCGGCGACGACCCCGCCGTCAAGGACGACCCCGCCGTCAAGGACATCGCCTGGCTCCGCCCGGACGGCACGGAGATGTCCGACAGCGACTGGGAGTCCGGGACGGCGCGATCACTCGGCGTCTACCTCAACGGTGAGGGGATACCGGACCCCGACGCGCTGGGCCAGGCCATCATCGACGACTCGTTCCTGCTGTTCTTCAATGCCCACCATGAACCGGTCGGGTTCCAGGCGCCGGCGACCAGTTTCGGCAGTTCGTGGGAGATCGTCGTCGACACCCGGGCGTCGACGGCCGAGGTCGACGCCCGGCTCAGCGACACCGCGCTGCTCCACTCGGCCCTCGATCCCGCGAGCATGGGAAGGGCCGTGAAGGCCGGCGATCCCATCGAACTCGACGCCCGCTCGACCGTCGTGCTGCGCCGTGTCAGCTGACCCGACGCACCCCGACGGGGGGTACGGCGCCGACCGGGTGGTACCGACCGCCACCTACCGGCTCCAGCTCAACCTGGACTTCTCCCTCACCGATGCGGCGGTCGTCGTCCCCTACCTGGCCACGCTCGGCGTCTCCCACCTGTACCTCTCGCCCGTGCTGGAGGCCGCGCCCGGCTCGACCCACGGCTACGACGTCGTCGAGCACGGGCAGATCAATCCCGAGCTGGGGGGAGCCGGCGGGCTGCGCCGGCTCGTCGCCGCGTGCCGCAAGGCGGGACTCGGCCTGATCGTCGACGTCGTCCCCAACCACATGGCGATCGCCCCGGAAACGACGAACGCGGCCTGGTGGTCGGTGCTGCGCGAGGGACCCGAATCCCCCTACGCCAGCTGGTTCGACATCGACTGGGCCTCCCCCGACAACCCCGGCCGGGTGTTGGTGCCGATCCTGGGCGCCGGGCTCGCCGACTGCCTGGCGGCCGGGGAGATCTCCGTCGAACAGGACGAGGACGGCGACTGGGTCGTCGTCTACTACGACCACGTGCTGCCCGTCGCCGCGGGCACCGCCAACCCCGACGACGTCGCCGCGACCCTCGACGCGCAGTTCTACCGGCTGTGCTGGTGGCGGGTCGCCGCGACCGAGCTGAACTACCGGCGGTTCTTCGATATCACGACCCTGGCGGCGCTGCGCCAGGAGGACCCGGACGTGTTCGCCGCCACGCACCGGATTCTCATCGAACAGGTCCGCGCGGGGACCTTCGACGGGCTGCGCATCGACCATCCGGATGGGCTCGCGGACCCGGAAGATTACCTGCGCCGGCTGTCGGAGGCCACCGGCGGGGTGTGGACCGTCGTCGAGAAGATCCTGGAGGATGACGAGGCGCTGCCGGACACCTGGGCCTGCGACGGCACCACCGGCTACGAGGGGATCGGCCGGCTGACCCGGCTGTTTCTCGACCCGATGGCGGGTCATCCCCTCGCGGTGCTCTACGGCGAGATCACCCGTGCGGACCCCGACTACGAGGCCGAGGCGCGGGCCGCCAAGCTCGACGTCCTCGCGGGCGTGCTCCAGCCCGAGGTGGACCGGCTGACAAGCCTCGCGCTCGGGGAGGCCAGGGAGGCCCGGGCCGACCTCACCCGAACCGGTCTGCACGAAGCGATGTGCGAGATCCTCGCCGCCTTCGACGTCTACCGGGCCTACATCCGCCCAGACGGCACGCCGAGCCTGGAGGCCCGCGGGCACGTGGTCCGCGCCTGCGAGCAGGCCCGGTCCCACCTGCCGGGGCGGGCGACCGAGGTCGATCTCATCGAGGACCTGGCGCTGGGCGGGCCGGCCGAGTTCGTCGTCCGGTTCCAGCAGACCTGTGGGCCGGTGATGGCCAAGGGCATCGAGGACACCGCCTTCTACCGGTATGCCCGGCTGCTGGCACTGAACGAGGTCGGCGGCAACCCCGGCCGCTTCCCGGCGTTCACGACCGGGCACCCACGCAGCGCCGTCACCGAGTTCCACGAGGCGAACCTGTCGGTCCAGCGAAACTGGCCACTGACGATGACCACCCTGTCCACGCATGACACCAAGCGGTCGGAGGATGTGCGGGCCCGGCTCGCGGTGCTGTCTGAGGACCCCCGCGGCTGGGCCGAGGTGGCCGGCCGGCTCGCGCGGCTCGGGGAACGCCACCGCGACACCGAGCAGGGCTGGCCCGACCGGGTCACCGTCTACTTCCTGCTGCAGACCCTGGTCGGCGCCTGGCCGCTGCCCGCCGACCGGGCCACGCAGTACATGCTCAAGGCCGTCCGGGAAGCGAAGACCCACACGAGCTGGACCGACCAGGACCCCGGCTACGAGGCGGCCCTGACGAACTACATCGAGTCAGTGCTGGAGGACGACGAGTTCGTCGGCATCCTGGAGCGGTACGTCGCCACGCTGGTGGAGCTGGGCCGGCAGAACTCGCTGGCCCAGAAGCTGCTCCAGCTGACCATGCCGGGGGTGGCGGACGTGTACCAGGGCCAGGAGCTGTGGGATCTCTCCCTCGTCGATCCGGACAACCGGCGGGCGGTCAACTACGGTGACCGCACCAAGCTGCTCGCCGAGATCGGTGTGGAGTCGACCGCCGAGACCGGTGCGCCGCGGCGCCCGCCGACCCTCGACGACTCCGGCGCGGCGAAGCTGCTCGTCGTCGCCCGGGCGCTACGGACCCGCCGCGACCATCCCGAATGGTTCGGGGCGGACGCGATCTACCGGCCGCTGTGGGCCTCCGGCTCGGCCGCGGAGAACGTCGTCGCCTTCAGCCGGTCCGAGTCCGTCGTCACCGTGGTGCCCCGGCTTGTCCTCGGCCTGCGCCGCGGCGGCGGTTGGCGGGACACCACCATCCCCCTGCCCGAGGGACGCTGGACGGACGTGCTCACCGGCCGCAAGCACGACGGCGGCACCGCCTATGTGCTCCGGCTGCTACGCGACTTCCCGGTGAGCCTGCTCGTCCGCRCGTAGCACGCGGCAGGCCGGCCCCGGCCAACATCTGGTGGCCCGCGRCCGGGCTGGCAGGGGCGGCTCACGGCTGGGTCGCCTGCCTCTCACCGACCCTGAGCCAGACCGTTCAGCCGCCCGTGCGTTCCACCGCGCGTGCGGCAAGGTCCCGGCAGCCGCAAGATGGTCCCTAGGTCATGGCAAGACCCTGGTCCCAGGCTCCTGGCAAATGACATCGCGCACCGGCTCACGCCCGTCATGTTGCAATCCCTCGTAGGGATCATGAGGACCTGGTGGTGGCCCACCCGCCGGTTCGTCATGGTCATGTTGCAATCCCTCGTAGGGATCATGAGGACCTGGTGGTGGCCCACCCGCCGGTTCGTCATGATCATGTTGCAATCCCTCGTAGGGATCATGAGGACCCGAAAATCAACGCGCAGGTGGGACGGCGTGTCGTAGGCCCGGYGGAGGGGCGGGAGTGCAGCGAACCTCCGGTCGAACATCACGACAGCAAAATCATGGCATAACGGTGCCATACGATCAAGATGTGGAGGCATCGCGCGGCGGCTGCCCTCCCCTCCGGGGACTACCTCGCTGCCATCTCGGTGCCATCCGGCTCGGCATGCCGGGCAGCCGGGCGCCTTCGGCCGGGGACCGATGTCGTCACCATTGTCGCCGTCACGGCGTGTCCGACGGCTCTGGCAGGTAGACAAGACCGATGAGCACCCTGCGGCTGTGGGCCCCTGAGGCGAAGACGGTCAGCCTGGTCGTGGCGGGCTCCGCCGGCGACTCGACGCACGAGATGACCGCCGGGAAACGGGGGTGGTGGTGGGTCAACGTCCCGTCCGCGAAGCATGGCACGGACTACGCCTTCCTGCTCGACGACGGCAGCGAGGAGCTGCCCGACCCCCGATCGGCCTGGCAGCCGGGGCCGCTGGGGGTTCACGGCCGGTCGCGGCTGGTTGACCACTCGACCTTCCCCTGGACCGACGGGACCTGGCGGGGCATCGCGCTGGCCGGCAGCGTGCTCTACGAGCTGCACGTCGGGACGTTCACCCCGGAGGGCACCTTCGACGCGGCCATCGGCAAGCTCGACCATCTCGTCGAGCTCGGCATCGACGCCATCGAACTGCTGCCGGTCAACGCCTTCCCGGGCCKGCACGGCTGGGGTTACGACGGCGTCGGTCTGTTCGCGGTGCACGAGCCCTACGGCGGCCCGGACGGGCTCAAGCGCTTCGTCGACGCCGCGCACGCTCGCGGCCTCGGCGTGATCATGGACGTCGTCTACAACCATCTCGGTCCGGACGGCAACTACCTCGGCCGCTTCGGGCCCTACTTCACCGACCGCTACAGCACTCCGTGGGGCCCCGCGGTCAACCTCGACGCCCCCGGCTCCGACGAGGTCCGCACGTTCATCATCGACAGCGCCCTGTCCTGGCTGCGCGACTACCACTGCGACGGGCTGCGTCTCGACGCCGTCCACGCCTTTCAGGACAGCCGGGCACTGCACCTGCTGGAGGAGATCGCCGAGGCGGTCCACCGGCTCGGCGCCCAGCTGCGCCGCCCGCTGTTCGCYGTCGCCGAGTCGGACCTCAACGACCCGAAGCTGGTCGCCRCACCCGAGGCCGGCGGGTACGGCCTGGACGRGCAGTGGTGCGACGACATCCATCACGCGCTGTGGGCAACCCTGTCCGGCGAACGGCAGGGGTACTACGGGGACTTCGGTTCGATCTCGACCCTCGCCCACGCGCTGACCAGTGGGTTCGTCCACGACGGCGGCTACTCGACGTTCCGCGGGCGCTCCCACGGCCGGCCGATCCCCCCGACCACGCCCGCCTACCGGTTCGTCACCTTCCTGCAGAACCACGACCAGATCGGCAACCGGGCCGCCGGCGACCGGGCGTCAGCCACGCTCAGCGACGGCCTGCTCCGGATCGGTGCGGCCCTGCTGCTCACCTCGGCGGTCACCCCGATGCTGTTCATGGGCGAGGAGTGGGGTGCCCGCACCCCCTGGCAGTACTTCACCGACCACACCGCCCCCGGGCTGGGGGACGCGGTGCGGGAGGGTCGGCGCGCCGAGTTCGCCGCCCACGGCTGGGAGCCGCAGGACGTTCCCGATCCCCAGGACCCGGCGACCTTCCAGCAGTCGAAACTCGACTGGTCCGAACCAGGCCGGGAGGGTCACTCCGACCTGCTGGACTGGCACCGCCGGCTGATCGCGCTGCGTCGCCGGCTGCCGGCGCTGACCGACCCGGCGTGGTCCTCGGTCGCGTGCACCTTCGACGAGGAGGCCCGCTGGCTGGTGGTCCGTCGCGGCGACGTGGCGATCGTCGTGAACCTGGCCGCCGAACGGCAGGCCGTCCCCCTCGACGGCGTCCCGTTCGACGCCCCGGCCGCATCCGCCCACGGGTTCACCTACATGCCGGGACGGGTGGAACTCGACGGCGAGTCGGTCGTGATCATCCGCCTGCTCCCCCCGGTCGAGCCGACCGCTGGCTGACCTGTCCGCGCACCAGCCCTCAGCGCACCAGCCGTCAGCGCCGGGTGTGGTCCCTGGACAGCACGAAATAGAGTCCGCCCAGCACCGCCAGCCCCACCAACAACACCATGACGAGCAGCACGACGTAGGTTCCCATGCACCCATGGTCGCAGGCCTCGGCACAACCGCCAGCGGGTCGTCCACGCCCGGAACGGCGAACAGATACTCCGGCCGGTCCGGCGTCCGGACCGCAGGCTCCGACA
This sequence comes from Frankia sp. CcI156, assembly GCF_001983015.1. Classification (NCBI taxonomy): domain Bacteria; kingdom Bacillati; phylum Actinomycetota; class Actinomycetes; order Frankiales; family Frankiaceae; genus Frankia; species Frankia sp. CcI156. Next base: position 10,306 of record NZ_MOMD01000005.1, on the reverse strand, counting down.
CCCCACTCGGGTGCGTCAGCCGCACGTTCGGGCCGCCGCACCCGGCCGGGTGCGTCAGCCGGGCAGCATCCCGGCGACGCGGCCCGCGGTGTCGTTCCCCGCCGCGGCGTCCCGGGCCAGCGCGCTCAGCCGGGACATGGCCCGCTGGTACTTCTTGCGATGCGGCCCGGCGAGCAGCTCCGCTCCGAACAGCTCCCCGAAGGGCACGCCGGAGGCCACGACCGGGATCGACCGGTCGTAGAGCCGGTCGGCGAGGACCACCACCCGCAACGCCACCGCCTGATCCTCGACCGGCACGACCCGGTGCAGGCAGACCAGGGTGACCCCGGCCACGAGCGCGCCGTACCGGGAGGGGTGCAGCCCGGCGAGGTGCTCGCACAGCGCGGCGAATCCGTCCTCGGTCGCYCCCTCCACGGCAGCCGCCCGCGCGCCGACCTCGTCGTCGGTACACGGCGGGGGCGCGGCCGGAAGACCCCGGTGCCGATAGTCCTCCCCGTCCACCCGGAGGATGTCGAAGCTGGCCGCCAGACCCTGGATCTCACGGCGGAAGTCGGCGGCGGCGAACCGACCGGCACCGAGGTCCTCCGGCTGGGTGTTGCTCGTCGCGGCCAGGTGGACACCGGCCTCGACGAGCCGAGTCAGCAGGCTGGACACCAGCACCGTGTCGCCGGGATCGTCGAGCTCGAACTCGTCGATCGCGACCAGGCGCAGGCCCGCGAGGGCCCGCGCGGTCGCGGCGAATCCCAACGCGCCGACCAGGGAGGTCAGTTCTACGAACGTGCCATACGCCTTCGGACCGGGCACGGCGTGCCACAGCGAGGCGAGCAGGTGGGTCTTACCGACGCCGAAGCCGCCGTCGAGGTACACCCCCGGCCGCATTCCGGACGGACCGGCGCTTCCGGAACGGCGCGGGCCCGATCCGAACGGACCCGACACCCCCGTCCCCCGGGTCAGGAGCCCGCACAGGCCGCCCTTCCCAGAATGGCCCGCATACCTGGAACGGCTGGAACGGCTGGAACGATCTGAACGGCTGGACCGCCCGGACGAGGCGGTCAACCGGTCGGCGAACGCGGACAGCGCCATGACCGCGGCGGCCTGGCTCGGCTCGGCCGGATCGGSCAGGTAGCCGGCGAACCGGACCGCGTCGAACCGGGGCGGCGGGACGAGCGCCGCGACCAGGTCCCCGGGCGGCACAATCGGCCGGCGATCGACGAGACGCTGCGCCACCCGCCCAGCGTACGGAGACGCCCGTACCCGCCGTCCCGGCCCGCGGTATCGCGGCCGACGTCACAACGACCGCGATACCACAACGGTTGATCGGCCCCGGGCCGGCCATGGGCTCGCCGCCGACCTGGGTTCGCCGCCGATCGGATGACCAGCACCGTCGCCCGTTACAGTCGGCCCGGTGCGACGTATCTTCCCGGTTCCACCCCCGTTCGCCGGTTCCGCGGGGGCCGCCGGGGCGGTGGCCCCCGGAAAGGCCGCGGCGACCACAGACGCCGCAGCGACCACAGACTCCACGGCCGCGGCGGGCGCCGGGCTCGCGAGGAAGGCCATCGAGGACATCGAGGCCGTCGAGGACATCGAGGACATCGAGGACATCGATCTCGACGAGGTGTACGCCTACCCCCCGTCCGCCGCGCATACCCCCTACATCCGGGCAAACTTCGTGGCCTCGGTCGATGGGGCCGCCGAGGTGGGCGGCCGCTCGGGCCCCCTGGGCGGGGAAGCCGACCTGCGGGTCTTCCGGTTGCTGCGCTGGCTCAGCGACGTGGTGCTGGTCGGTGCCGGCACTGCCCGGACGGAGAACTACGGGCCGGTGGTCATCCCGCCCGAACGGAGGGAGCGGCGCGTCGCCGCGGGGCTCGCGGCGGTGCCCCCGATCGCGGTCGTGACCGCGACGGCGGGCTTCGACCCGGGTGCCCGGCTGTTCCGCGGGGAGATCCGACCGGTGCTACTGACCTGCGAGACCGCGCCCCTCGATCGGCGCCGGCGGCTGGCGGCGGTCGCCGACATCGCGATCTGCGGCGRCAGCGCCGTTGAACCCGACCTCGCCGTCCGGGCCCTGGCGGAACGGGGAATGACCCGCATCCTCACCGAGGGCGGTCCGCTGCTGCACTCCCAGCTCGCCGCGGCGGGTCTCCTCGACGAGCTGTGCCTGACGATCGCCCCGGTACTGGCCGGACCGGGCCGACTCGGGATCATGAAAGGCGAGCCGTGGCCGGCACCGGCCGCGCTCACCCTGACCCAGATCCTCGCCGAGGACGACGTCCTGTTCCTGCGTTACCGGCGCTGAACCGGCGTTACCGGCGCTGAACCGGCACCGGCGTCATCCACAGGCGGCCGAACCGGCACCGGCGTCATCCACAGTCGCGTCGCCGCGCGGGCGCGGGCGGGCGGGCCGCTGTTAGCGTCGCCACCGGTAAACCTGATCACGATCTGGGTGGTGTGCGCATGACGGTGCCCGAGGGACGTCGCGCGACGGTGGCCGTCGCCCTGACCCAAGCCCGGCGTGCCCGGCTGGACGTAGCCGCCGCGCTGGAGCGGATCTCGGCGGTCGGTGCCGAGGCCTGGGAGGGTCGTCAGGCCGAGGTCTGGCAACGCCGGATGCGGCGGCTCGCGGCGGAGGCGGCCATGGCCCTCGATCGGTGCGTGCAGGCCTGCGAGACAGCGTTGCAGGTCCGCGAGACAGCGTTCGCCCCGGCGGGCCCCGGCGGGCCGCGGAAGGTCGGCTGACGCGCATGCCCGGACCAAGCGACCGGGTGCTCGTCGACCCCGACCGGATGCGTGTGCTGGTGTCCAGCGTGGCCGAGGMCGGGGATCTGCTGCGCTCCTGGTCCCACTCCCTCGTCGCGGCGTTGACGGATGCCGGGTTGCCGCCCACCCCGGCGGAACGGCTCGGCGCGCTGGAGGACGAAGTCAAGGCCGAGGTCACCATGCYGCGGCGCCGGCTGCGTCTCGCCGAGGGTGTCGACGACGGGATCGGCATCACGATCAGGCCGACATCCGCCCCGCTTCGGCGGCCGGTGCACCGCGAGGCGCCGGGCATTCCTGGTACCTCCGAGGCGCCCCGCACCTCCGAGCAGGCCGTGGCCGCCGGACGGGCGTTGGCGCACTCGCTGCGGGGGGACGAGCCGGACCGGCACGGATCAGGCCGGCACGGAACGGGCCGGGGCGGAACGGGCGGAAACGCCTCAGGCATGGTCACCCCGCGTGACGCGCTGACCGTGCTGCGGTCCCGGATGAACGATCCGGACTTCGTCCTGGGCTTTCACGACGCGCTGGGACCCGACGGGCTCGCGCGGCTGCTCTACCGGGTGGAGGGACTGTCGCGGGGGCCGATGGTCCACCGTCCACCCGAACCGCTCGGCTTCGACCGGCGGGAGGCCGAACGGATCCTCGGCGCCACCCTGGCCTCCTACAGCCACCGGCGAACTCTCGACGCCGCCTGGCTCGGTCGGTTCAACACCGCCGGGAGGACCGACACGGCCGAGACGGTCCTACTGACCCCCCTGCTCGCCTCGGCCCGCCTCGACAGTGCGCTGCTAGACCGGCTGGGCCGGATGGCCTTCGGACCGGGTGACCGACCGGGTAACGGACCAGGTGACGCCGCGGTCGCCCCGTCGGCGCCGCACGACGTCGGCCTGCTCGCCCCCGCCGCGGCCGGGCCCACGAGCCGGGGCCGACCGACCGTCACCGACTACCAGGGGGTGCTGCTGGACGCCATCGCCGCGACCCCGGCGCTGGCCGCCCGGTTCGCGGCGGACCACATCGACACCATCCTGCGCGGCGCGGCCGTGCTCGCCCTTCCGCTGCCGGTGGATCTCGCGACGGCCCGATCCCTGGAAGATGCCTGGATCCGGCTGGTGGCCGCGGCGGGAAGCCAGGAGAGCCGCCGTGCCGATCCGCGGGCCTCGGCCTCGTTCGTCTCCCGGCTGGCCGGGGCCGTCCAGGCGACCGGTGACCGGCCATTGCTCCTCCGGCTGCGGGCGGCCCTCGTCCCGGCGCTACGGACCTATCGGGACGAGCTCTACGACGCCGTCACCGCCGTGGTCCCCGGTCCCACGGTGGACCCGCAGGCCGGGGCCGCGGCGGCGCAGTCCGCCCTGGTCGAGCTGATCCCGCTCGAGGCGTGGGAGTCGCTGTTGCGGGAGTGCCTGCGCGGCGGGGCGCTGGCCGGTCTGCTCGCCCAGGATGTCACGACCTACGGTCTTCGTCTCGACGACCAGGTGGCCGCCTCGGTCCAGGGCTGGAAAACGGCCCCCGGCGGGTATTCGTCGAGCCCCCTGGCATTGGGCTACCTGCGGGTCGAACGCGCGCAGGCGTTCTTCGCCGGCGCCCTCGCCGATGCGACCGAGGCGGTGCTGCGCGAGCATGCCGACGCGGTCGGCGCCCACCGCCGGCAGCAGGCGGTGCTGCTCGACGTGCTCGGGGAGGTGGGCAAGTCCATCGATCCGACGAACCCACCGGGCACCTTCGTCCATCTGGGCGTCGGGGTCACCGTGGAGATGATCGAGGCCTGGATCCGGGCCCGTTACAGCGACCTGCCGACCACCCGCCCCGCCCAGGTCGTCGCGGACCTGCGAGACGCCTCCCGGGTCCTGCCCGGCTGGGCGGCGGCCTACGAGACCAGCGCCCGCCGGCTCTGGGCCCGCCGGGATCGTGACCCGCTCCGGCCGATCGCGGTGGCCCCCGCCGGCGGGCCGTGCCGCGTCTACACCGGCGATCCGAGGGCCGACGGGTTCATCACCTCGCCGGCGGAGAACTTCCTCGACGCCTCGGGGAATCCGCGTCCGTCCGCGCGGATGACGCCGACCCAGCGGCGTGCCTATGCCGCCTGGCTCGCGAGCCCGGCGATGGTCGCGAACAACGACCGCATCTCGTTCCTCGACGGCCGGGCCGGCAGCCGGGGATCCTCCCTGCCACCGGACTGGGGGCGGCGGCCGGGCTGACCCGGCCCCCGGCTCTCCCCGTCGCCACCGGCTAGATGATCATCCCGGCGCCGAGAGTGGTCCCGGTCGACTCGTCGATGAGCAGCAMGCTGCCGGTGTTCCGGTTGCGGCGGTACAGGTCGTAGCACAGCGGGGACGTCGTCCGCAGGGCGATCCGGCCGATGTCGTTCAGACCCAGCGTCTCGACGGTCTCGTCGCGGTGCAGGGTGTCGATGTCGACGCGGTAGCAGATGTCGGTGACCATCGCCCGTACCGAACGGGTGGTGTGCTTGATCCCGATCCGGGCCCGGCGGCGCAGCGGGGCGTCGACCATCCAGGAGACCATCAGGTTGAGTTCCTGGCCGACGGTCGGCTGGTTCATCGGCCGGGCGATCATGTCGCCCCGGGAGACGTCCAGATCGTCCTCGAGCCGGATGGTCACCGACATCGGCGGGAAGGCCTCGTCAACCGGGCCGTCGAACGTGTCGATGCCGACGATCCGCGTGGTCAGCCCGGAGGGCAGGACGACGACCTCGTCGCCGGGCTTGAGCACCCCGCCGGCGACCTGACCGGCGTACCCGCGGTAGTCGTGCAGGTCGTCGTTCCGCGGCCGGACCACCCACTGCACCGGGAAGCGCACATCGATGAGGTTGCGGTCGGAGGCGATGTGGAGCTCCTCCAGGTGGTGCAGCAGCGAGCTGCCCCCGTACCAGGGAGTGCTCGGCGACCGGGAGACCACGTTGTCCCCGCCCAGCGCGGAGATCGGGATCGTCGTGACGTCGACGATCTCCAGTTTCGCCGCGAAGTGCCGGAACTCCTCCTTGATCTTCTCGAAGACGTCCCGATCGAAGTCGACGAGGTCCATCTTGTTCACACAGAGCACCAGATGGGGCACGCGCAGCAAGGACGTCAGGAAGGCGTGCCGGYGGGTCTGCTCGACGACCCCCTTGCGCGCGTCGACGAGCAGCAGCGCGAGGTCGGCGGTGGACGCGCCGGTGACCATGTTGCGGGTGTACTGCACGTGCCCGGGGGTGTCAGCGAGGATGAACGACCGCCGGGGCGTGGCGAAGTAACGGTACGCGACGTCGATCGTGATGCCCTGCTCCCGCTCGGCCCGCAGACCATCGGTGAGCAGCGCGAGGTCGACGTAGCCGTCGCCGCGCTCCCGACTGGTCCGCTCGACCGCGGCGAGCTGGTCGGAGAACAGCGACTTCGTGTCGTAGAGGAGCCGCCCGATCAGGGTCGACTTCCCGTCGTCGACGGACCCCGCCGTCGCGACCCGCAGCAACTCGGCCATCAGAAGTACCCCTCCCGCTTACGGTCCTCCATCGCCGCCTCGCTGACCCGGTCGTCAGCCCGGGTCGCGCCGCGTTCGGTGAGCCGGGTGGTGGCCACCTCGGCGATGACCTCCTCGACGGTCGCCGCGGTTGACTCGACCGCTCCGGTGCAGGTGATGTCGCCCACCGTGCGATAGCGCACCTGCCGGGGCGCCGCCGTCTCACCGGCCAGGGGGCGGGTCAGCGGCGTGACCGCCAGCAGCATGCCGTCACGCTCGAACACGTCCCGGCGATGCGCGTAGTAGATGGAGGGGATCYCCAGCCGTTCCTGGGCGATGTACCGCCAGATGTCGAGCTCGGTCCAGTTCGACAGCGGGAACACCCGGATGTGCTCACCGGGGCGGTGCCGGCCGTTGTAGAGCGACCACAGCTCGGGGCGCTGGTTCTTGGGGTCCCACTGGCCGAACTCGTCCCGGAAGGAGTAAACTCGCTCTTTGGCCCGCGCCTTCTCCTCGTCCCGGCGCGCGCCGCCGAACACCGCGTCGAACTTGTTGTCGGCGATGGCGTCGAGCAGCACCGGTGTCTGTAGCTGGTTACGCGAGGCTCCCGGACGGGTGTCTTCGGTGAGCACGCCCTCGTCAATGGCGGCCTGGACGGAACCGACCACCAGGCGGGCGGCGAGCTCCGCCGCCCGCCTGTCCCGAAACTCGAGGACCTCGTCGAAGTTGTGCCCGGTGTCGATGTGCAGCAGGGGGAACGGCAGCTTCGCGGGCCAGAAGGCCTTCTGCGCGACCCGGAGCATGACGATCGAGTCCTTCCCGCCGCTGAACAGCAGGGCGGGACGCTCGAACTCCGCGGCCACCTCGCGGAAGATGTGGACGGCCTCGGCCTCAAGCATCTGCAGCTGGGTGAGCTCGTAACCCATCACCGGCACGCGAAACCCCCCGTCGAGGCGATGTGTCCCACCAAAGTAGCGGACACGGCGGCCCTGCCGGCGGTTTCGGCGGCATTACGCCCCTCACGGTGGACCCACATCCACGACCGACGCCATCCAGAACAACCATGGATCGACAATCGCCACCCTCCGCGGCCGCTCCGAGCGCACTCCGCAGGCACGCGCCTCAACCGCCGGAGCCCCCCGCGGCGCCGATCGCCCGGAGAACCTCCGATGCCCAGCTCGCAGCACAGATGACCAGGTCGGGCAACAGCGGGTCGGGCTGGTTGTACCGCAGCGGCGAGCCGTCCAGCCGGCTGGTGTGCAGCCCCGCCGACCGCGCGACCGCCACCGGGGCGGCGGAGTCCCACTCGTACTGGCCGCCGGCGTGCAGGTAGATCTCGGCTTCCCCGCGGATGACGGCGCCGGCCTTCGCACCGGCCGAACCCATCGGGACGATGGTGGCGCCCAGTGCCTCCGCGACCTCCGTGACCAGCTGTGGGGCCCGGGTCCGGCTGACCACGATCCGTGGCGGACGCGYCCCGGCCAGCTGCGGCGGCAGCCCGCCCGCGCTGGACAGCGTCAACCCGAGCGCCGGCAGYGCCACCGCGCCCGAGACGAGCTCGCCGGCCTGCCAGAGCGCGACATGCACCGCCCAGTCCGACCTGCCGGGTTCGGCGAACTCGCGGGTGCCGTCCAGGGGGTCGACGATCCAGACCCGCTCCGCGGACAGCCGCGCGACGTCGTCAACGCCCTCCTCGGACAGCACAGCGTCCCGCGGGCGGTGCCGCGCCAACGCCCGGGTCAGGAGCTGATGCGAACGCGCGTCCCCGGCGTCACGCAGGGTCGCGGGTTCGGCGAACCCGACCTCCTCCCTGATCCGCAACAGCAGTTTGCCGGCGTCCGTGGCCAACCGTCGGGCCAGGACGTCGTCATCGAGTTCGTCGGTCGCGATGTCGACCGGCACGGTGGACGGCGGGCGGGTGTCATCGGTGTTCATTGGGATGGAGTCTGTCACCAGCTACCGTCGCAAGTGTGAGTACCACCTCCCATCCCGCCCCCGATCCTGATCACCGCCCCAGGTCCGGTGCCAACGGTGCCGCCGGTGTGACCGGCGGATCTGGCAAGTCCGGCGGGTCCGGACCAACCCCCGTCCTGGCGACGCCGGCCCGGGGCGCGGAGCTGACGGCCGCGTCGGTCGCCTGGCCGTCGCTGACCCTGCGCCCGACCCAGCTCGCCGAGCTGGAACTGCTGCTGCTCGGTGCCTTCGGGTCGGAACCCGGTTATCCCGAGGACCCCGAGATCAACGGCGTGCCGGTGCCGACCCTCGTCGTCGGCGCGGCCGAGGCCGAGGCACTGACACCGAGTTCCACGGCGGCCCTGCGGGACACCGAGGGAGTGATGATCGCGGCGCTGCACCTCCGAACGACCATTCCCCTGCCGGACCAGCCGGGGGGGCCGGACGGACCCCGGGTCCGGCTAGTCGGCACGGTCGAGGGCATCCGGCTGCCCCACCACCCCGATCATCCCGGCCTGCGGCTCACCCCGGCCCAGGTCCGGGCCGAGCTGCTCGCCCGAGGCTGGATCAGCCTCGAGGCGGGTTCCGGCGCGTGCTGGGCGGTGTGGGCGGACGGCCTGCTCCACACGGCGGACGTGGGCCGGATCCGGGCGCTGACCCGGCAGGGCAAACGGTGTGTCGTCCTCGCCCCGGTGGGTGGCGCCGATCCCGCGGACGCCGAGCATCACCTGCGGGTCCGTTGCCTGCTCGCCGCTCTCAAGGCGGTTGACGCCCCGTTGCGGGCCGCCGAGGCGACGCTCTCCTCGGAGGCGCTCGCCGCCGACGCGATCAGCCCGCCGGGTGTTGCCGGCCGGCGGTCGGAACCGCCGCCAGACCCCTACCGGCGGCCGAAAGCCGGCGAGGCAGGAACGCCGGAGCACCGCAGCCTGCTGGTCCTCGTTCCGGTCATCCCGTCGGAGGCGCTGGCCACCCCCCGCGAACCGGGCATGAGCGCGACGGTCCTGAAAACATCCGCGAAACCGAGCGACGCGGCGGCAGGGGTACCGGGCCCGGCCACGGCCGTGACGCCCGCCCCCCCAGCGCCGACGGACCTGGCGGACATCGCGTGGGCGGCGGCGGGCGCGGCCTGGACAGGCGTGGAGACGGCGGCGAGCTCCGCCGACGAACTGGCGAAACTCGCCGCCCAGCGGGCGCATCTGGCCAGCTTCTACGGCCTGACCGGCAGCCTCATCGGGCCGGCGATCGGGGCACCCGGGCGGATGGAGCTGGCCTCGCTGCTCGACGCTGGCAACCCGATACCGGCCGAACTGACCCCGCCGACGGTGGCCGCGGAGCTCTCCCGCGCCATCCCACCACGTTCGAAGCGGGGCCTGACCGTGTTTCTCACCGGGCTGTCCGGCTCCGGGAAGTCGACGCTGGCCGGCCTGCTCGTCTGTCGACTGCTGGAATACGGCGGACGCCGGCTCACTTTGCTCGACGGGGACGTCGTGCGGACCCACCTGTCCCAGGGACTGGGATTCTCCCGCGCCGACCGCGATATCAACGTCCGACGGATCGGCTTCGTCGCGGCCCAGGTCGCGGGAGCCGGAGGCACCGCGGTGTGCGCGCCGATCGCGCCGTACGCCGACGTGCGCGCCCAGGTCCGGGGGATGGTCCGGGCCGCAGGCGGCGGATTCGTGCTGGTACACGTGTCCACACCGCTGGAGGTGTGCGAGGCGCGGGACCGGAAGGGGCTCTATGCCAAGGCGCGCGCAGGCGTCCTGCCCGCCTTCACCGGCGTGTCCGATCCKTACGAGACGCCGACCGACGCCGACGTCACGGTGAACACCGCGGAGCTCTCCGCCGAGGACGCCGTGGACCGGATCATCGACCACCTACGCCACGCCGGCTGGCTGACTAGCTGATCATGCGGGCCCCCTAATACGCCCCCTCGCGACGCAGCACGGCGAACACGGTGCGCCAGAGGATGACGAAGTCCATCGCCAGTGACCAGTTCTCGACGTAGCGCAGGTCGAGACGGACCGACTCGTCCCATTCGAGGTCCGACCGGCCGCTGATCTGCCACAGGCCGGTCAGCCCCGGCTTCACCATCAGCCGGCGGTGCACGTCGTCCTCGTAGCGGGCGACCTCCGACGGCAGCGGCGGA